>JAQXFQ010000116.1 GCA_029005175.1 Bacillota bacterium | reverse complement strand
TTGATTGAAAATCCCGCAATGTTCCGCACGCCTATAGTGCGCAACGGCAAAAAAGCTACAGTAGGCTATTGCCCCGATGTGTGGAAAACATGGGAATGAAGCCAAAAACTCCCGTACATTTTGAAGTGTACGGGAGTTTTTTAGTTAAAAAAATTACATTGTGCCGAGAAGGCTTATAAGCATCATCATAGCAACTGCAATTGCGTTTGTCATCATGTGGCATGTTACCGAACCCCAGAAATTTTTGCAGAGGTAAGAGCACACCGCGAATCCTATGCCCATGGGAATGTATGACAGGATAGAAAGAAATTCGTTGGCGTTAAAGGTGAGGTATACCGCGCCGTTTGCGTCCACGCCGAAAAACGCGTACTGATAAACATGAAGAAGCGCAAAGAGCAACACGGAAATTACAAATCCGAGAGACTTGATAAAATAATTCTTGCTGATTGTGAGTGAACGGCACATTCCGGCGCGGAATATAGTTTCCTCCACAAACGGGGCGAAAAATACCGTGACTAAAATCATCTGAATAGGGCTGTTTATCAGCATGTCGTTTACCATATCATTGTTGGCAGTGGTTTCCACTCCGCCGCGAATTATCATCAGAATCATCTGCACAGCCATGTTTCCGGCCATCGTGATGGCGTAACAGGCTATCGGCGCCCAAATATACACCGCTTTAAATTCTTTGAAAAAAGTTTTGAGATTTTCCCAGTAAAATCTGCCGAAGAAGAACAGCATAATGAAGATAGTTATAATCTGGAGCACGGTATTAAGCTCAACCGTGCCGAAATTCGTGCCCATATTTGTGTTGCACCACTGCATTGCAAAGCTCAGCAGATTGGCTATGACTACCTGATATAAAGGCAGCATGAGTACCGCTATAATTGCGCCCTTGGCGTTGAGTACAGCCTCGCCGAGCTGTCTGTCGGGGTGATCGTGTGTTTTGTATAATGATTTGAACATTTCTGAAAATCTCCTTTAAATTTTAATTTTTATTTTCGGCTTTGAATTTGCCGATATTCTTGCCCATAAACCACATGGCGTGCAGCAGAAGTACAATGCTTACGCCCACCAGCATGCCGCTGATGAAGCTCTGATCTTCAAATGCCGGTATGCGTTTGATTAATAACTGAAGACCGAAGCACACAAAGCCGAACACCAGATAAACGCTTGTTTTCACATCAAAAAGTTTGTTTTCCATAATAAGTTATCTCCTTGTATTTTTTACCTGCATAAAAAACATTACAATGTAAATCGCGAACAGCGGTGCTGTGCCTAAGAGTCAATTTTTCTTTTCTTGCATACTTATTATTCTCTAGCTATGTTTATTTCTTGTTAGTGTTCCTATTGAATAATGCTTTAATTCCGACTATTGTTATTACCATAACGACGCCTATCAAAACTCCAAGCAAATAGTAGAAATTTTCCGTCTCAACAAAAGCGGATACAAAAAATATAATGGCTGACAAAATCAAAATAAACAAAAACAGATTATAATTAAACCTATGTTTATTCTTTTTGTTGTTAATAAGATTGTTGATGCCAATAAACGCGCTTATTAGCATAATTGCCATTAAAAGATATATCGCGATTACAGCGACAGAGCCGACAGCATTGTATACGTTAAAAACTTGACTGAGAGGACCTATAGCTGTGAGCGCAACAGCAGCCGCCATAAGCACTGAGAAATTTCGCCAGCGTTTGAGCATTTCATTGCGTGACTGAGTGTCGGTGTAAATTTCGTATTCCTCATCCGGCAGCGAAGGGTCGTATTTCTTGCGGAAAATATGCCAGCCGTTGAAGGTGGAATTAATTCGCTCCCAGCCCATCTCGCGGAACATATCGTCATAGCGCACTATGTCTTCAATTTTGTTGTTGAAGTCGATCTGATAGCGGTAAACCACGCTGTCGTCAAATTCATATTTCTGGCTGAAACATCCGCCGTTTACAAGCTGCCAGCCCTTTTCCGACATTTGATTATACTCCTAAGCCTCCTTGTCAAAGTCCCATGCAGCATACACCTTAAATGTTTGCTTCGTTTTCTTACTTTTCTTACTCATTAAAACTTTCTCCTTAACTCAACTATTCCTTAGCTTGATTAATAATGATTCTTGCGCTTTCAGCTAATTCTGAAATGCGTTCGTATTCCTCCAAAAAAACATGTCTGCCTATATCAGTGAGGGAATACATTCGTCGTCGCTCGCTGCCCTGAACGTTGCTGCACTCGGCAATCCAGCCTTTTTTGAGCATGTTGCTTGTCGCGCCGTACATCGTGCCCGAGCCGATTTTCACCCTGCCGTCGGAGAACTTTTCGGTCATCTGCATAATGCCGTAGCCGTGATTATCTCCTGCATACAGGCACATGAGAATGTAGAAATAGCTTTCGGTCAGCGGTTCGGACTGCTTACCCATGTGAGCATCTCCTTTTTTTTATTTATATCGAGCAACAACATGTCAGACGTCGATATGTTGTTGCTCGATATGTCATTCGACGATATAAATATACACCCAACTATGTCGTCTGTCAACATAGTTGGGTGTATATTTACAAAATATTCACAAATAAAATAACATCTCAAACAGCCTGCATTTTTTCAAACTGTTTGAGATGTTTCACTCTAATTATTTCTCTCAAGCGGTACTATTGCAAGTGTTTTGCCGAGAGGCGCCAATATTTTCATTACTGTGTCGATTTGTGGGCTTGTCGCACCTGTTTCCATTCTTGCAATGACCGGCTGCTTTACTCCGCTCAATTCCTCGAGCTTTTTCTGGCTTATGCCTTGTTCCTGGCGCGCCTTGATTATTTCACCTATCAAAGCAACGCGAAGGTCACTTTCACGAATTTCCTCAGGTGTGAAAAGCTCCTTTTCCACATCTTCCCATCTGCTGCCCAATGCACTATTGCTCATTGTCAATGCCCCTTTCTATTATGTCTGCCAATTCTTTTTTAGCTTTTTCAATTTCTCTTGCTGGAGTTTTTTGAGTTTTTTTCATAAACTGATGCAGAAGCACAAAGCTTCCGTTATACCAGCATACAAAAAGAATTCTGTCTCTTAAAGGCCTTAATTCCCATATATCACCATCAATATGCTTTATATAAGGCTCACCGGCTTGAGTACCATATTCACTTAAAACCTTTATATAATCTCGTATCTTATTAAGCTTTATTCGGCTGTCTTTGTCTTGATGTTGGCTTAATTCCTGTAAATAGTCTAAAACAGGCTGTCTACCCTTCTTATCCTTATAAAAAATTATATTATGCAAGTATCTTTTCACCTCACTACTAACATTATACTCCATATTTATTATTTTTGTCAAGTACTTTTAAGTTATTAAGATAAATAAAAAAATCTCCCCAAAATCAATAAATCACCGATTTTGGGGAGATTGATATATACAAGCTATAAAAATTAAATTACTTAATCATGCTTGCAACTTCGTCAGCGAAGTTGTCTTCTCTCTTCTCAAGACCTTCGCCCTTTTCAAAGCGAACGAAAGAAGCAACCTTGATGTCGCCGCCGAGAGCCTTTGCTGTGTTGGCAACATACTTCTCAACATTGATGTCGCCATCCTTAACAAATGCCTGCTTCAGGAGGCAAACTTCCTCATAGAACTTGTTGATACGGCCTGAAACGATCTTTTCGATGATGTTTGCAGGCTTGTTCTTGTTCTTTTCATCGTTGTGGAGCTGCTCTGTGAGAATGGCCTTCTCCTTGTCAACAACCTCAGCAGGTACATTCTCGGGAGCGATGTACTGGGGATTGACTGCTGCGATCTGCATTGCAATATCCTTGCCGAACTCGTTGAATTCAGGCTTTGCAGCAACCTCATCAGTTGTGTCAAACTTAACCATAACGCCGATTCTGCCGCCGCCGTGTACATAAGTTACAACAGCACCGTCATACTTCTCAAATCTGCGGATTTTGATGTTCTCACCGATAACGAGAATCTTTTCCTTAAGCAGAGCGTCAACTGTCATGTCGGAGCCAACTGCCTTGCATGCGAGAAGAGCCTCAACATCAGCGGGATTCTCTGCGATAACAGTCTTTGCGCAGGTGTCAACGAATGCCATGAACTCAGCGTTCTTAGCAACGAAGTCTGTTTCTGCATTGACCTCAATGACAACACCTGTGTTGCCCTCTACTACTGCATATACTGTACCCTCTGCTGCGATTCTGCCGGCCTTCTTCTGTGAAGCAGCCAGACCCTTCTCGCGCAGAATGTCAATTGCCTTGTCCATATCGCCGTCGGACTCTGTAAGAGCCTTCTTGCAGTCCATCATGCCGCAGCCTGTCTTTTCTCTCAGGTTTGCGACATCCTTAGCTGTAAAAGCCATGTTAAATTCCTCCTGTAGTTGAATTTATATTAAGTGTAAATGATTATATTATGTGCGTAAGATTGCGAAATTACTCAGCTGCTTCTTCTGCTGCTGTCTCAGCCTCTGCTTCTGCCTCAGCCTGCTCGCCCTGTCTGCCTTCGATGATAGCGTTTGCGATAACGGAAGCGATGAGCTTGACAGCGCGGATAGCGTCGTCGTTGCCGGGGATTACATAGTCGATGTCATCGGGATCGCAGTTGGTGTCAACGATAGCAACAACCGGGATACCGAGCTTCTTAGCTTCTGAAACAGCGATCTTTTCCTTTCTCGGGTCAACGATGAAAAGTGCGCCGGGGAGCTTGGTCATGTTCTTGATGCCGCCGAGGAACTTCTCAAGCTTTTCGATTTCGAGGTTGAACTTGATAACTTCCTTTTTGGGGAGTCTGTCGAATGTGCCGTCTGTTGCCATTGTGTTGAGCTGGTTGAGACGGGCAATTCTGCGGCGGATTGTAACGAAGTTTGTGAGCATACCGCCGAGCCATCTCTCGTTTACGAAGTAAGAATCGCAGCGGAGAGCTTCTTCCTTAATGGAATCCTGAGCCTGCTTCTTTGTGCCTACAAAGAGAACGGAATCGCCGTTTTCTGCAACGCTTCTGATGAACATATAAGCTTCGTCGAGCTTCTTAACTGTCTTCTGAAGGTCGATGATGTAGATGCCGTTGCGCTCTGTGAAAATGTACTCAGCCATTTTCGGGTTCCAACGTCTTGTCTGATGTCCGAAGTGGACGCCTGCTTCAAGCAACTGCTTCATAGATGCTACTGCCATAATGAAAATTCCTCCCGGTTAATACCTCCGCCGATGCTTTAAGCTCATGGAAAAAATAAAATTTAAGCAAATGAGGAAAAACAGAAGCGTAGGCAACTCGTCAACTGCACCGTAATCCTCACAGCCCGGCGTGCGAATTTCTGAAACATTATACCACACACTTTCAGATTTTTCAAGTCGATTTTCAATATTTCTTTTCACTAAATATAAATTTTTTTCTTTTTTTACATATTAAAACAGTATAATATGTATAACCTGCATATCATGCCGAAAAAATTGCGGAAAAAATAATAAAGTTTCAAGGATGCTTGACCTTGCAGGATTGTTGAGTTATAATTTAAATATCACATAAAAACGGGGGAGACATTATAATTGAAAGGATTACATAGGGCAGTTTTGTTTGTAATATCATCTGTGCTGATGCTGACAGTGATTACATCATGCGGTTCGGCTGGCGGCAGACGTGCCTCAGATTGGAACGGCACATGGTATCGTGAGGGAGATGCACCGTCGGCGCGATGCTACGCGGAAATTAAAAACGCGAACAAGGAGGGCTTTGATTTCACCATTACGGTTTATAACGGAAACAAGGCGGGTGAGCTTAAAGACTGCCACGCCGCTTTTAACGGCGAAACGGCTTATTATTACGCCGAGGATCCGAGAAGCTATATTGAATTTTTCTTTGACTATTCGGATGATTCAAAGCTTAATATCATCTTTACTACCACGGGTGAGGCTGTGGAATGGACTGCATTTGAGGGTTTTCGTGAAAATGCCTATATTACGGGGATTTTCTCAAGGGAGGAAAGCTATGTCAACAGCAGTCTGTATGAAATGGGAATTTTATCTCAGAAAACCGACAGTGTGCTTCAGCGAATGATGGGCGACTCAGTGTATTTCCGACTGATCTCATGTTTTCAGACCTACACCTCCGAGCGCAGCAATACCACCGGTACCAACGCGCCTTATGAATACGGCGGTCAGGTTCACCTGCATGACGGCATAGGTGGCACGGTATATTACGGCTCAATGACCGATCAGCAATATGCCGCCTGCGTTATCGCCTATGATGACGGATCAGTGAGCGCGGCCGTGTCGCTGGAAAACGGCTCAGTCGGTTATTATTCCGACAACTGGGTTTATGATGAAACTCAGCCGTATCCGATCCTTATATGGGTAGAAAATTACACCAGGGAGCAGAACGGTGAATTTGATCTTTCTTCTGTATCATAAATCTGCCTTGAGGGAAAAACTAAATTATCTTCGGCTACTTTTTTAAGGAAACGCTGAATAAGTCGAACTACCGCTCAGTGACGGATTTTTGCGGCGTGGAATCTACGGTTTCGCCTTTATGACATGGGAATTTAGCGTAAAATCCGCCATGCAACGGCAATTAACGCAATTGTTAAGGCGAATTGACGGATTGCCAAGCGCGGTTGGTAGCAATATTTTGCCCCGAATGTTATATTTTTATCAGAAAATATATTTTCGTCAAACACACAGAGATGACAAAAAATCAAAACAATCTGGAGGCAAAAAGTTATGTTCAATTTATTGAAGAGCTTGCTAAGAGCAGTTAAGGAAATTTTGAAAAAAGCAAATCCTTTCAGCAAATACGGTGAGGACTCGTCTGTCTTTTACATCGTCAAAAAAATGCTCGCATTCGTTGCAATCTATCTTTTTAACGCTATAGGTGTGGAAGCAGCCATTATTATCAGCTTTTCTGCAATGGGCTATGATTTTCTGGCGGGAGAAATGCCCGATAATTTCTTTATTATGAACCTTCTGCCGCTCTACGGATTTTTATTCTTTGCAATCGGCTCGATGCTTTATGCTAAATTTATCGAAAAAAGAAAGCTCTCTGATATAGGTATAACCTTTAATCTCAAATCAATCTGGAGATTTGTCAGAGGAATGCTGCTGAGCGTCATTGTACTGGCGCCGATTTTCGCCGTTATGTGCGCGCTGGGTATCTATGAATTCAGCGGTTTTGGCGCATTCAATGCATCAATGTTTGCACTTTACTTTGGTGCATTCCTTGTGCAGGCAACATCAGAGGAAATTATGTGCAGAGGCTTCCTCATGACCTCTATCGGCAAGAAATTCGCCAAGCCCGTCGCGGTACTTTTCAGCACTGTTGCCTTTATCGCGCCGCATCTCCAGAGCATGTCCCCTTACGGTGCAGAGGATGTTATCAGCATAATAAATCTTGTGCTCGTTTCAATATTTTTCTCGATTCTTTTCTATAAATATGATACAATTAGTATGTGCGCAGGTTTCCATTTGGGCTGGAACTTCATTGTTAGCTATGTCTGCGGCTTGCAGCTCAGCGGCATGGAATCAAACAATGAAAGCCTTGTCAACATGGGCGTTAATTCGGCAAGCATTTTTCTCTCCGGCGGAGAATACGGTCTGGAGGGCAGCGTTATAGTTACAGTTGCATTAGTTTTGATGGATTTGCTCGGATTGTTCATACTGCGCCGTCATTTAAACAAGCAGGAGCTTCAGTCTGCAGCAAAATAAACCGAGTACTTTTTTCACAGGCTGTCTTGCTATTATCATTTAAGGACGTGAGTAAATGGCATTTCACAAGAATTTATATCAGCTCAGAAAGAGCAGCGGTCTGTCACAGGAGGAGCTGGCGGAAAAGCTGAATGTTTCCAGACAGACAATTTCAAAATGGGAGCTGGGCGAATCATCGCCCGATATGGAAAAATTGATAATACTGAGCGATTTTTTTCAGATTTCGCTCGATGAGCTGGTGCTGGATAGAAAGCCTGCTCCGCAGACACCTCCTGAAAATAATACCTCAGCCGATGTCCCAAAAAGCCATCCCATTTTAGATAAGATTCTGACCGAATCAAATATCAGGTTCTTTAAAAAGGGCTTGAAGCTGCTCGCATATCTCGCAGTTGCGATATTCGCAATTGACTTGCTCAGCATGATTGTATTTGCCGTGCTGAAGTTGTTCGGTGTGATGTAACAAAATAAAATACAAATCCGACCTGTTCAACAGTCTGATACTAATATTCAATTAAAAAAGTACAAAAAAATCGAGCAAAAAACTTGCGTATATGGTTTTTTGAGAAGATTTTTTGTCGTACTTTTATTGAAAATTAGTATGATAACAATGGCTGGAGGGCAGGTCGAAAAAATTATAGGGAGGATTTTTCAGTATGAAAGAAACAGATACTCAGACAAAAAAGAAAAAGGGAAAGGTCTGGAGAGTAATAAAAATAATTCTGCTGGTCATCGTGGCAATAAATGTGGTCAGCTTCGGAATAAATCAGATATTCTTTTCGCACGAGACGGAAATCATTGAGCCTTACGGCGAGATGGTAGAGGTGGACGGCAGAAAAATGCATATTTATTCCATGGGAGACGGCGAAGACACTATCGTTCTGCTGCCGGGAATGGGGGTGGCACTGCCGAGCGCAGATTTTGCCCCGCTTATGAGAAAGCTGTCGGAAAAATACACAGTCGTGTGTGTGGAGTATTTCGGCGTCGGATTCAGCGATGGAACAGATACTCCCAGAACAAATGAAAATTACACTCGGGAAATCAGAGCCGCCCTGAAAAAGGCGGGATTTCAGCCACCGTATGTGTTGATGCCGCATTCTGCTTCAGGTGTGTATTCTGAATATTACGCGACAAAATATCCCGAAGAGGTCGCAGGTATCGTAATGCTGGATACCACATCAACCGCACAGGAAGATCCGGAAGTGCCGGGGTATGTGTTTGCACTAAGCAAAATACAGCAGGAAATCGGTCTGCAAAGGCTGACAAACCCGCTCAGTATGCGATTTGATAAGATCACCGAGGAAAACGGCTACACCGAGAGTGAAGTGCACGATTATGCTGCATTTATGAATCATGTGTATAATGATACATTATGCAATCAGACTTATGCGTTCAGCGAAAGTGTTCGTGAGGTTATGGGAACAGATTTCCCCGAAGAGGTTCCCGTGCTGAAGCTTGCCGCGTCGGAGGTTTTAAAATATCTTAATGAGGACTACCAAACGAAGCATATAGAGCGACTCGGTAACAATGCAGAACTGAAAATTATGAATGGGCAGCATTTTATACACCATGACTGCCCCGAAGAGATGTGTAAAGAGGTGGATAGATTTATAGAAAAAATCAATGCTAAAGATTCGCTGCGATAAAGCAGCCTACAAACGACGTGCGCAGTATATAATCAAAAAATAACGGGAAAAATCGAAGATTTTCAAGTGATTGTCATGTAAAAAATTAAAGACTGTCAAATAATCCTTGAAAATGTCATGCAGTTTTGCGATAATATTATAAACGATTAATATTTTTAGCAAAAGGGGTGGATATGCCTGTGAAAAAGATATTGATAATAGAGGATGACAGCGCGATAAATCAGGTTATCGCAGACACTCTCGGGAAGAATGGTTTTGACTGCACCTCAGCGTATTCGGGCACGGAGGGCTTGATGTGCATTAAGCAGGGCAGCTATGACCTGATCCTGCTCGACCTAATGCTGCCCGGTAAGAGCGGCGAGTGCGTATTGAAGGAGCTGCGCGAAATCACACAGACCCCCGTTATCGTAATTTCGGCGAAGGATGAGCTTGACAACAAGGTTGAGCTGCTCATGAGCGGCGCAGAGGATTACGTCACCAAGCCGTTTCAGATGAAAGAGCTTATCGCCCGCATATATGTCCAGCTTCGCAAGAGCGGCGGCATGTCGGAGGACGCGCGAATTGCCTATAAGGATCTGGTGCTGGATAAGACCTCCTATACAGCCGAGCTTTGCGGCCACAGAATCCAGCTCACCCATCAGGAATTCAACATACTTGAGCTGATTTTCGGCAACCCGAGAAAAGTGTTTTCCAAGAAAGAAATCTTCAACTACGCGTGGGATGAATACTATGAGGGCGAGGACAAAACCATCAACGTGCACATCAGCAACATCCGCCTTAAAATCAAGGAAGTTACCGACGAGCCTTACATTGAAACAGTCTGGGGAATAGGCTTCAAAGCGGCTGAATAAATCACCCTGCGTGCGTAGTCAAAACAGAGATGTTCTGTCCGAAATACAAGACAGTTTCAGTTAATGTCCGTGCGGCTTTATATCCATCATACCGCATTATTCTATGAGGCGAATATTTCCAGCATAGTTATAATAGTTTTATTCAGACATGTATCGTTATCACAGATAAGCTGATTCGTATTATTATAATAATATTTTGACGTTTGCGTATTACTTCCACTTAAGTTTTTTATGTTTCCGTGTGCATCATATGTGTAATTAATCATCTGCCTACGGTCGTTACCGGCATTGGTCAGGAGAGAAGGTATAGGGAATGTATAATTTTCTTCCACGCCATTCATAGAATCGTAAGCTATATTCGGACATCTTATGTCTTTTGTGGGTTCAGACATTACATAATTGACAGTAGGATATGTGGAAATGGTCTGTGTGTCGGTGGCAGTGAAATTGTAAGCGTAGCTGTTGGTATTATCCCAATATGGAATTATTTCTCTTGTTTTGTTGTATGCGTGGATCGGATATACCACGAAACAAAGTAACACTGCAAACGACGTTACAAATGATTGTACGTTTTTTAACATAATAAATTACCTCCGAGGCCGGTCGTATAAGTAAGAAGATTTATACTCTCACTTATATAACAGCAGTCGGAGGCGAAATGTGACATCCAATATAATTTTTTACAGTTAGCTATACCACAATAGCGAACCTTGTTAAAACCGAATGTACATTTGATAATTTTAAAGGATACGCTGATTACACAATAATTCTGATTGTTAGGCTTTTCCGTCGATTCGACCGTGCGAAAATACGTTACTAAGCGGGTGCACCGTGAATTTCACGGCGGAATCAAACTTAATCAGCGTTTCCATAGAACCAAGGCGTATTTTGGGGGTAAAAAACAGAACCCGCGCAACGGAGGCTCACTTACAAATCCCACCGTTACGCGGTTTTTGATTGGAAAAGCACTACAAAAAAGATGCCGCCGATTTAATAATTGAACAGAAATTATTTTATACTAATATTCAATTAAAAGTGTACAAAAAAATCGAGCGAAAAACTTGCGTATATGGTTTTTTGCGAAGATTTTTTGTCTACACTTTATTGAAGATTAGTATTATAAAGCATAAATTAACTATAATCTCAGTTTAAGTGAATAGTGAATAAATAATAGTGAAGAGCGAATAGTACAACAGCGCATCAAGTTTTCCTTGAACACTATTCACTATTCACTCTTCACCATTCACTATTCTCTTAGCACCGTAAAGTGCGCTGTTGGTCGAAGTGGTGAGACTCGAACTCACGGCCTCTTGGTCCCGAACCAAGCACTCATACCAAACTGAGCTACACCTCGATAAGTTACTGCTTTAACGCAGTGGTAATATAATATCATAACTGATTTAAAAAGTCAATAGAAAAATGAAAAATTTTTTCATGTCCTGTGTTGCTTATCTCATAGTTAATTATATCGTATTTTTGGATTTAATTGTGATTATGGAGCTACCAAAGGAGGAATCCCTCCTTTGGAATCCATTGCAAGTTAATTTATTGCTCACGTTGTTCACAGTTACCAATTGCATCGAGAATTTCGCGCAGGTTTTCTGTCGCGCTTTTAGTTGTATCCACTTTAACAGTGATATAAGGCGGTGTTTTGTCTACTATCATAACGCGGTTAGGAAGTTTTTCAGATAGACGGGCGAAAATCTCTAAATTTATATAGTCGCTGTAGAGGAAGTATTTTCCTTCAACCTGTCGTATCTCTTTTATGCCAGCCTGAGCCGCACGACTTCTCATCTGGGATACAGTTATAAGACCCATAACAGCCTTAGGCGGTTCGCCGAAACGGTCTATCAACTCATCAATAACGTCCATCGAATCCTCTTCGTTTCGTATTGAGGCAATCATGCGGTATACTTCAAGGCGAAGCTGGGGCGATTGAATGTAGCTCTCGGGAATGTGAGCTTCAATGCGGATGTCAACCAGACATTCTATGTCTTGGGCAAGCGGAGCCTCGCCCTTGACCTGACGCACGGCTGCATTGAGCATTTTCATATACATATCGTATCCCACACTCTCCACCTGTCCCGACTGGTCGCTTCCCAGCAGATTTCCCGCGCCGCGAATCTGCAGGTCGCGCATTGCAATCTTGATGCCTGAGCCAAATTCGGTGAATTCGCGTATCGCTTGCAGACGCTTGCTGGCGTTTTCGTTGAGCGATTTAAATGGCGGCACGGTCAGATAGGCATAGGCGCGGCGAGTGCTTCGTCCCACACGTCCGCGAATCTGGTGAAGCTGTGCCAGACCGAAGTTGCAGGCATCCTCGATAATCAGAGTGTTGCAGTTCGGCACATCGACGCCTGTTTCTATGATTGTAGTGCAGATAAGGATGTCGGCTTCATGGTCTAGCAGCTTGCGCCAAACCTCGCTGAGGGCTTCTTCCGACATTTTGCCGTGACCGATGACGATTCGTGCTTCCGGCGCCATTTGCGCCACTCTCGCAGCCACAGTATCTATATCCTCGATCTTGTTGTGCAGGTAAAAAACCTGACCGCCGCGGCGTAATTCCCGATGAATAGCTTCGGCAATCATGCCGTTGTCGTGGTCTATGATGTAGGTTTGAACGGGGTGACGATCGTGCGGAGGCTCTTCAAGTGAGGAAATATCGCGCAGTCCGCTCATAGCCATGTTGAGCGTGCGGGGGATAGGGGTTGCGGAAAGGGTCAGAATGTCAACGGCGGGATACCGCTCCTTGAATTTTTCCTTTTGAGCTACGCCGAAACGCTGCTCTTCGTCGATAATCGCAAGTCCCAAATCGTGGAACTCTACACTCTTCTGAATAAGCTTGTGTGTACCTATAATCAAATCAATGTCGCCTCGCTTCAGACGCTTGAGAATATCGGTCTGCTGCTTGGGCGAGCGGAATCTCGATAGAATTTCTATGCGGAACGGGTATGAATCAAATCGCTTGCAGGCGGTCTGAAAATGCTGCCACGCCAGAATCGTAGTAGGCACGAGAATGGCGCACTGCCTGCCCTCGATCATGCATTTAAAGGCGGCGCGCAGAGCTACCTCGGTTTTGCCGAAGCCTACATCGCCGCAGAGCAGACGATCCATAGGTGTGGCGCGTTCCATGTCGCGCTTGATTTCCTCCACTGCTTTTAGCTGATCCATGGTTTCGGTAAATTCAAATCTGTCCTCGAACTCTCGCTGCCACTCAGTGTCTTTGTCAAACGCGTATCCCTTGGCTTTCATGCGTTCAGCGTAAATTTTCACCAGCTTGTCGGCTATGTCGGTGACGTGCTTTTGCACTCTGCGTTTTTGATTTGCCCAATCGTCTGAGCCGAGCCGGTTTATCTTGACGGCCGAGCCTTCGCGTCCGCCGATATATTTGCTCACCATGTCGAGCTGGGTAATAGGCACATACAGCACATCACTTTTGGCGTAGTTTATTTTGATGAAATCCTTTGTTATACCGTCAGTCTTGATTTTTTGAATTCCGCCGAAAGTGCCGACGCCGTAGGAGGAATGAACCACATAATCGCCCGGTGTGAGTTCGTTTAGATTTTGCAGGTCAAGTGTGTTTTTATTTTTCTTAACCTTTTTGCTCTCGTTTGAGGATTGGTTATAACGTCCCCACGACAGCACGATAACACCTATCGACATGTATTCAAAGCCTGCCGACAGACCGCCCTTTGCCACGGTAATGCCCTTAAACAGCGGCAAAGTCGGGGTGTCGTTTTGAGTTACCGGCAGTTCCGCGTTTTTGAGGTCGGTATAAATTCCTTCGCAGGAGCGTTCCGTACCTCCCAGCAGAATTATCGAGCTGCCGCCTCCCAGCATGGCGCGCATATCCTCAATAAGCTCTGAAGTCTTGCCGTTCCACACAGGGTGCTGGCGCGCATTTACATTGATGAGCGTTTGCAGGTCAAATTCATATCCGCCGCGGGTGAAGGTTTCCAGATAAACCGCATGTGACAGCTTGTTGACAAATTCACCGTAGGATAATGTGAATTTATCCATCCCTTTGCAGAGAATTCCGTCAGAGATGAGGTTTTTGATTTCCTCGTGCATTAACGCTTCGCTGTTGCGCAAACGCTCCTGTACGGCTATATGCTCGCTCACTATGATAATTGCATCTTTGGGCATGTAATCAAAAATTGTCGCCTCGTAGCTGCACAGCATAGAGATGTAACGGTCGGGCGAGCCGCACTTGACGCCGCTTTCAATGTCGTCGGCTTCACGCAGCAGTCTTTCCTTTGCGGCGGCGGCAGCCTTGCCGCGAAGTGATTTTGCCAATTCACGAAGCTTTGCGGCAAGCGCGGAATTGTCGGTGATAATCAATTCTGTGGCGGGCAGAAGCTGAACGGAATTGATAGGCTCAATGCTGCGCTGAGAGTCAAGGTCAAAATAATTTATGGTGTCAATGGTATCTCCCCAAAAATCCGCTCGGACGGGGTAAGGTGCGTCGGGAGGGAAAAAGTCGAGAATACCGCCGCGCAGTGAAAATTGCCCCGAACCGTCAACCATGTCGCTGCGCTCGTATCCTGCGGCTGTAAGCGCGTTTACACAGGTCTGCACAGGAATTTCCGCACCGGTTTCCATTGTAATCATGCGTTCCTGCAGCTCCTCGGGGGGTATGGTGAGCTGAGAGGCGCCGTCCGCACACACGACAGCCACATCGAATTCTTCCTTTATTATGTGGCTCAGGGTTTCGATACGGCTGTGTTCATATTCGTGTGAACGCCCCTCCAGAGGACGCAGCTCAATGTCACGCGCGGGGCAGAAATAGGCGCGAAGTCCCATTGTCGTGAGGTCGGAGCAGGTGCGTGTCGCCTCAGCTTCATCAGCCGCAATATAGAGAATTTTTTTACCCAGGGAGCGGCTGATTGCGGCGGTAAATTGATTTTTATGAATGCTTGCCAGTCCTGTGACGGCTGCGGGCAGGCGGTGAGCGTTGATGCTTTTGATGAGCGTTTTGTATTCCTCAAGCCCTTCAAGAACCGAGGGGATAAATTCAAGGGAGTCCATTGGAATTAACACAACCTTTCGCGATAAATTTATTAATGAGCAGATATGTGAGTTTGAACAATAAATCATAATTTAGCTGCGTGACGTCCACTCGAAAATCAAAGATTTTCTTGTTAGTTTTTATGAGCTTCGCATTGTTTTCTATTACAAGTTTCTCTTGCACTTTGGTTTTGTGGTGGCGTTGCCCCCACGCCCCCACAATGGGCGCTGCCCCTTGACCCCGCCAAGAGGACCAGTCCCCTTGGATTCCCAACGTTGCGTACTCTATGGTAAATTATCATTTATTTGTGTATTTTGCCGATTCTGTTTATTGGTAGTTTAATAAGTGCTATGAATTGTACAAATTCATAGCCTTGTCGGTGTTTCCCGCTGTGATTAATTTTACGGCTTCGGCGGCGTTTTGCGCGGTTTCATTCATCAATTTAAGCTCGTTCACTGTAAAATGGCTGAGTACCCAGTCGGCCAGATCATAATCAGGATGTGGTTTTGCGCCGACTCCCAGCTTTATGCGGTGGAAATCCTGCGTGCCTATCATGTCTATTATATTTCGCATGCCGTTCTGACCGCCGTGCGAACCCTTGCGGCGGATTCTCAGCCGACCCGGTTCAAGCGAAATATCATCGCACATCACTATCAGGCGCTCCGGCGGGATTTTGTAGAATGACATTATTTCGTCTACGGCCTGACCTGAAAGATTCATAAAGGTCTGCGGCTTTGCCAGTAAAATGCGCAGATCACCGCACATTCCGTCGCCGATGAGAGCGTGAAATTTCAGCTTGTCAACAGATATTCCGAGCTTTTCGGCGAGTGCGTCAGCCGCCATAAATCCGGCATTGTGGCGGGTGCCCTCGTATTTTTTGCCGGGATTGCCCAGCCCAACTACCAGCCAGTCGATGCTCCGGGACTTGTTAGTGCCAAACATAATTTTTCCTCCACATTAAATGTTAATTTCCAATAAATGCCCAAATGGCAGGACAACCGTGTCGCGCGATTGCCCTGCCTTGGTGCCATATGTATATTTTACAATAATATATAATATGCGTTTAATTAGTCAAATATGAGTGAGATAGGCTTGTCTGTGTAAATTCTCTCGATAGCGTCTGCGAAATAGGGAGCAGTGCTGAGAATAGTGAACTTATCAAGCGTCTTTTCCTTCGGAAGGTGAATTGTGTCGAGGAATACGAATTCCTTGATGGGGCTCTTTTCGATTCTCTCAAGTGCGGGACCGCTGAGAACAGCGTGAGTGGCGCAAGCGGAAACCTCGATAGCGCCTGCCTTGATGATAGCTTCGGCGGCGTTGCAGATTGTACCGGCTGTATCCACCATATCGTCAACGAGCAGAACCTTTTTGCCGCTTACATCGCCGATAATGTTCATAACTTCGCTTACGTTTGCCTTCTGACGGCGTTTGTCGACGATAGCCATGGGGCATTCCAGACGCTGTGCGAAATTTCTCACGCGCGTTACCGAGCCGAGGTCAGGCGATACGCACATGTATTCGTCATTGTGCTCGCCGATCTTTTCCTTGAAATACTTTGCAAGGATAGGTGCGCCGAGGAGGTGGTCAACGGGAATATTGAAGAAACCCTGAATCTGTGAAGCGTGAAGATCCATTGTGAGCACGCGGTCAGCACCTGCTGTGGTGATGAGATCAGCGCAGAGCTTTGCGGAGATCGGATCTCTTGCCTTAGCCTTTCTGTCCTGACGAGCGTAACCCATGTAAGGAATAACGGCTGTAATACGACCGGCAGAAGCTCTCTTGAGTGCGTCGATCATGATGAGCATTTCCATAAGGTTGTCATTTACGGGTGAGCAGGTTGACTGGATAATAAAGCAGTCAGAACCGCGGACAGATTCCTTGAGGGAAACTGAAATTTCTCCGTCGCTGAACTTTGTTACATCGCTGTTGCCCATTTTCTCGTGGAGCTGGGCGCAGATGTCCTGAGCGAGAGGTCTGTTTGAATTACATGAGAAGATTTTGATATCCTTGCCGTGCAGGCTGCCGTGAAGTATCATTGGTATTCCTCCTGAAGATATTTATGTAAGCCCCTCAGCGGGAAAAATTTCACCGCCGTGAGGTTTTGTGCGTATTTTTTGCGTAACTGATTTTTTCGCAGCGGTGGAATAAAATTTATAAATCCAAACGCTGTCATAATTTAAGGCTTATTTGCCGCGCTTTGTCGCTGCCCAGCCGTCCTTATTGACCTGACGGGCACGAGCAATGCCGAGTGAATCGGAAGGTACATCGCCTGTAATAGTCGAGCCGGCGGCAGTATATGCGCCGTCGCCTATCTGCACGGGAGCAACCAAATTGGTGTTGCATCCGATGAATGCGTTGTCGCCGACCTTGCAGCGAGCCTTGTGCTGACCGTCGTAATTGACGGTGACGCAGCCGCAGCCGAAGTTCACGCGCTTGCCTATATCGCTGTCGCCGACATAAGTGAGGTGAGCCACCTTGGTGCCCTCGTCAAGCACGGAGTTTTTGACCTCGACAAAGTCGCCGATGTGCACCTTAGGTCCGATTTTACAGTTCGGGCGAACCTGTGAGAAGGGTCCTATATCAGTGCCCTCCAGAATCTCGCTTTGCTTTATCTGGCTTGAATTTATAATAACATTATCATGAATGATTGAATTTTCAATGAGCGAATTCGGTCCCAGTGTACAGTTATTTCCCACAGATACCCTGCCGCGCAGGATAGTGCCCGGAAGAACAACTGTGCCGCTGCCTACGACTGCGTCGGGACCTATAATAACGCCGTCGGAGCAGGGAATGGAAACGCCATCGGCGATCATGCCGCCGAGAATTCCTATGCGTGCGATGTGGTTTAATTCGTTGAGCTGAACAGGGTCGTTAGCGCCCATTACCACGCTCGAGGAGTCTGCCGTGTAAGCGTCAGCCGCGTCACCAAGCAGCTTGACTGTGTCGGGGAGATAATATTCTCCGGTAACGCTGCTACATTTTATGTGTTCGGTGTCGAGCACCGAGAGGAGAGCGTTCACATTAAACCAATAGGCTCCGGAATTTACTTCCTTGACCGCGAGCTGGTCGAGAGTGGCTTCCTTATGTTCAACTATAGAGAGCAGGCGGCCGTCAGCGTCGCGGATAATTCTGCCGTAGCCCGAGGCGTCTTCAAGCATTGCCGATATAACGGTGACGCAGTTGCGCTGAGCCGAGTGGAAAAAATACGAATTGGCAATGTTTTTGCTGTCCATAAAGGGCGCGTCTCCGTTGAGGATAAGCACGCTGCCGTCTTTATGAGCCTCAAGAAAATCCTTGGCCATCATAACGGCGTGACCTGTTCCCCTGCGTTCGGTCTGAGTGACAGTGGAGCAGGATTTTTCGCCTGTGTAGTTCTTGCTCAGATAATCCTTTATCATTTCTTCCAGATGCCCTGTGACCACGCATATATCATTGACGCCGGCATTTCTCACCGCGTCGATAACCCAGCCGAGCATAGGCTTGAAAAGAACCTCCATCATGGCCTTGGGCTTGTTTGACTTCATGCGTTTGCCTTCGCCCGCCGCCAGAATAATGGCACATACATTTTGTTTTTCGGAATATATGCGTTCTGCAAATGTGGTATTATTGTTGAAAGACATAAACATATCTTTTCCGTTCAGCTCCTTTGCCAAAACGATATTTTTAAATTTTAAGGGACATTGTTTAAATCTACGGCAATTAACTGCAAGGCAACGCGACAGAACAGAATAATTGAAAGATAATTACTTTTTTAAATACATGATGAAAACCGATGTGCATTGTCATGATTGCCGATATAACATAAATACATAATCACATTATGACATTTTTACATGGATTTTGCAAGTGCAATTTTATATTTTAATGTGTCGCAAACCTCACTTCTACAGTTTACACAAAACTGTCTAAGAATTTAATAATATTATTATACAGCAATTCATCGCGCTTTAAAAAAATCAAAAAAATTATGTAAAAAAGATATTTGCGTAAAAAATTTTGAAAAAAATTGTAAAAGGACTAGATTTTAGCGCAAGTATGTGTTATTATATATCAAGCACTGTGCGGATTGCGCGATTAATCGTTGCGCGACGCCCGCACGCTGGCTAAATTGAAATTAGCAGACAATTTCTAGGAGGTATTTTCACACATGAGAAAATGGGTTTACCTTTTCAGCGAAGGCAATGCCGACATGCGCGAGCTTCTCGGCGGCAAGGGCGCTAACCTGGCTGAAATGACCAAGATCGGTCTCCCCGTACCGCAGGGCTTCACAATCACAACAGAGGCTTGCACTCAGTACTATGAGGACGGCAGAGAGATTAACGCTGAGATTCAGTCTCAGATCAATGAGTACATTGTAAAGATGGAGCAGATCACCGGCAAGAAGTTCGGCGATAAGGAGAATCCGCTTCTCGTTTCTGTTCGTTCCGGTGCAAGAGCTTCTATGCCCGGTATGATGGATACAATCCTCAACCTCGGTCTTAATGAGGATGTTGTAAACGCAATCGCTGCTAAGTCCGGTAATCCCCGCTGGGCTTGGGACTGCTACAGAAGATTCATCCAGATGTATTCCGACGTTGTTATGGAAGTCGGTAAGAAGTACTTTGAAGAGCTCATCGACAAGATGAAGGCTGAAAAGGGTGTAACTCAGGACGTTGACCTCACAGCGGACGACCTCAAGACACTCGCAAATCAGTTCAAGGCTGAGTACAAGTCTAAGATCGGTTCAGATTTCCCCTCCGATCCTAAAGAACAGCTCATGGGCGCAATCAAGGCTGTTTTCCGTTCATGGGACAACCCCCGTGCAAACGTATATCGCCGTGATAACGATATTCCTTATTCATGGGGTACAGCTGTAAACGTTCAGTCCATGGCATTCGGCAACATGGGCGATGACTGCGGTACAGGCGTTGCATTTACCCGTGACCCGGCTACAGGTAACAAGGGTCTCTTCGGTGAGTTCCTTACCAACGCACAGGGCGAAGACGTTGTTGCCGGTGTGCGTACACCTATGAAAATTACAGAGATGGCAGACAAGTTCCCGGAGGCTTTCAAAGAGTTCCAGAACGTTTGTGCTATCCTCGAAAACCACTACAGAGATATGCAGGACATGGAGTTTACCGTTGAGCACGGCAAGCTTTACATGCTCCAGACAAGAAACGGCAAGAGAACAGCTCAGGCTGCTCTTAAGATCGCTTGCGACCTCGTTGACGAGGGCATGAGAACAGAGGAAGAGGCAGTTGCAATGATCGACCCGAGAAACCTCGACACATTGCTCCATCCCCAGTTCGACGCAAAGGCTCTTAAGGCTGCTACACCTATCGGCAAGGGTCTCGGTGCATCTCCCGGCGCAGCTTGCGGTAAGGTTGTATTTACAGCTGAAGATGCCGAAGCTTGGAACGCAAACGGCGAGAAGGTCGTTCTTGTTCGTCTTGAAACATCACCTGAAGACATCACAGGTATGAAGGCTTCTCAGGGTATCCTCACAGTTCGCGGCGGTATGACATCTCATGCTGCTGTTGTTGCTCGCGGTATGGGCACATGCTGTGTATCCGGTTGCTCTGACATCACTATGGACGAAGCTAACAAGAAGTTCACTCTTGCAGGCAAGGTATTCAATGAAGGCGACTTCATTTCTATCGACGGCTCCACAGGTAACATTTACGAGGGAATTATCCCCACTGTTGACGCTACAATCGCAGGCGAATTCGGCAGAGTTATGGCTTGGGCTGACAAGTTCAGAACACTCAAGGTAAGAACAAATGCTGATACACCCGCTGATGCTAAGAAGGCTCGTGAACTTGGCGCAGAAGGCATCGGTCTCTGCCGTACAGAGCATATGTTCTTCGGCGAGGGCAGAATTGATGCATTCCGCGAGATGATCTGCTCCAGCACTGTTGAAGAGAGAGAAAAGGCTCTTGAGAAGATTCTCCCGATGCAGCAGAGCGACTTTGAGGCTCTTTATGAAGCTCTCGAAGGCAATCCTGTAACTATCCGCTTCCTGGATCCGCCTCTCCATGAGTTCGTTCCTACAGAGGAAGCTGACATAGCTGCTCTTGCTAAGACACAGGGCAAGACTGTTGAGGACATTAAGAACATAATTGCTTCTCTCCATGAGTTCAACCCGATGATGGGTCACCGTGGATGCCGTCTTGCAGTAACATATCCTGAAATCGCAAAGATGCAGACAAAGGCTGTTATCCGTGCAGCAATCAATGTTAAGAAGGCACATCCCGACTGGAATGTTAAGCCGGAAATCATGATTCCGCTCGTAGGCGAAGTCAAGGAGCTCAAGTACGTTAAGAAGTTCGTTGTTGAGACTGCCGACGCTGAAATCGCAGCAGCAGGTGCTAACCTCGAATATGAAGTCGGTACAATGATTGAGATTCCGAGAGCTGCTCTCACAGCTGACGACATTGCTAAGGAAGCTGACTTCTTCTGCTTCGGTACAAACGACCTCACTCAGATGACATTTGGCTTCTCTCGTGACGACGCAGGCAAGTTCCTCGATGCTTACTATGATGCTAAGATCTTCGAGAACGATCCGTTTGCAAAGCTCGACCAGACCGGTGTAGGCAAGCTTATGGAAATGGCTATTAAGCTTGGTAAGCCTGTCAACAACAAGCTCCACGTAGGTATCTGCGGCGAGCACGGCGGCGATCCTTCTTCTGTTGAGTTCTGCCACAAGATTGGTCTTGACTATGTATCCTGCTCACCGTTCCGTGTGCCGATCGCAAGACTCGCAGCAGCACAGGCAGCTATCGCAAGCAAGTAAGAATTATCTTCGCTGTTGTTAAGTTACAAACCGATTTTTACAAAAGATTTGTGATAAAATAAAGAATAGACCTTGTGAGTCATTACGGCTCACAAGGTCTTATTTTTTCTTATTTTCCGTTATCATAAAGAAGGTTTCTTTAAAAGACGTGAAAAAATCGTGCCGTGAATTAACTCAATGGCACGATTTTTTATTTTGTATGAAAAATAATATCAGTTTTTCTTTGCGCTTGCGGCGCTGGATTCAATCGCGCTTATGCCTGTGCGCACAAGCTCCTTAATGCCGAATGGGCGCATCAGAGAGATAAAGTGCTCGGTGCGCGCGGTGGTATCGGTCAATTCGAGTGTCATAGAGGATGCTGCCACGTCAACTATGCGCGCGTGCATGATGTCCGCCAGATTCATTATTTCCGCGCGGTTTTTTGCCGTGCAGGAAACCTTGAGCATGGTAAGCTCGCGCTCTATGTAAGAGCCTTGCTCCAGAACTCTGACCTTTATGGTGGGAATGAGCTTGTTAAGCTGTTTTTCCACCTGTTCGATGCCACTGTCATCGCAGTCAACAACGATAGTCATGCGCGAAATTTCAGGATCGTCGGTAATGCCCACAGCGAGAGATTCGATGTTGAAGCCGCGGCGCGCGATAAGTCCGGAAACCTTGGAAAGAACGCCGTAATGATTTTGAACAAGAACTGTAATTGTATGTCTCATAATTAAAAAGCGTCTCCTTTCTCAGTCTTCCTGACGCGACGGAATGTCGGCAGCTACATGACAAACCAAAACATATGGATTTTCACTGCTGAGCATTCTGTCTATTGCGTTCGGAACATCCTTGTCATCGTCGATCATCTCGGCGGAAATGCCGTATGCCGAAGCCAATGTGACGAAATCCGGTGAGCCGTCCAGCATTATTCCCGAATATCTGCCGCCGTATAATTTATCCTGCAATTCCCGCACCATGCCGAGACGGTTATTCTCCATTATTACCACCTTGACCGGGATATTGTGCTGAACCAGCGTGGCAAGCTCGCACATCATCATCTGGAAAGAGCCGTCGCCGCACACTGCGATTACCTGACGCTCGGGCTTGGCAAGCTTTGCTCCCAGCGCAGCACCGAGGGAATAACCCATAGTGCCCAAGCCGCCCGAGGTGAGGAATCTGCCACCGCGGAACGCAAAATTGTTAGCCGACCAGATCTGATTTTCGCCCACATCTGCCACAAGAATTGCCTTGCTGCGTTTGCTGACGATTTCCGAGAGAGTGCGCATGAAATTGCGGGGGTCAACATACCCGTCGCGGCTGGTGAATACAGGGGTGTGTTCCTCTTTTTTCTGTGTGAGGAAGTCCACCCAGTCCTTGTGTTCTGCTTCTTCACTGCCATCCACAAGTTTTTTTAGCACAATGCCGATGTCTCCGACTATCGGTATGTGCGCGGTCATATTTTTACCGATTTCTGCGGGGTCTATATCTATGTGAATTATCTGAGCTTTCTGCGCAATCTGTCCCGCCTTTGCCATAGCACGGTCGCCCACTCTCGCGCCGCAGATGATTATCAAATCAGCGTGGTGAATGGCATAGTTGGCGGCATAGACTCCGTGAGTGCCGAGCATACCCATGTAGAGAGGATGCTCGGTTGGCATCATGCCTACTCCCATCAGAGTGGAAACTACAGGAATATTCAGTTTTTCGGCGAAATGAATCAATTCCTTGCGGGCTTTTGCAGATACAACACCGCCGCCTGCGCAGATTACAGGTCTTTCAGCATTGGCGATAGCCTCGATAGCGCGCTTCATTTGGAGCGGATGTCCCTGAGTGCGCGGTTTGTAGCCGATAATATCGACTTTGTCGGGATAGATAAAGTCGCCCTCATATTCGCGCTCAAGCGTATCCTGCGGCAGGTCGATAAGCACAGGACCGGGGCGACCTGTGGAGGCAATGTGAAAGGCTTCCTTCATGATTGTGGGAAGCTCCTGCGTATCCTTGACCAGATAGCTGTGCTTGGTGAATGGTTCACACGCACCTGTGGTGTCTGCCTCTTGGAATACATCCCGTCCGAGCAGGTCAGAGCGCACCTGACCTGTGAGCGCAACCATGGGGATAGAATCCATATATGCAGTGGCCAGGGCTGTTATGAGATTTGTCGCGCCGGGTCCCGAAGTGGTGCAGCATACACCCACCTTGCCCGAGGCGCGTGAGTATCCGCTCGCCGCATGACCCGCGTTCTGCTCCTGACGCACCAGCACGTGCTTTACACGGTCGTCGCCTGTGAGAGCGTCATAGAACGGCGCGATGGTAGCTCCGGGATATCCGAATACAACAGAAACACCTTCTTTTTTTAGGCATTCAAGAATTATCTGGGCTCCTGTCATATAAAAATCACTCCTTAAAAACTAATCGTATTAATATATAATTATACAGAAAATTACGCCATTGTGCAACTGATTTTTGCTGTGTTCATAATATATTAAAATATAAAACTGCATAACAGAAACGCAGAACTGCAGGTCACGCATTGAGGCTTGAAATGTGCGGCGGCGGCGAATATAATTGTAACAGCACTGAAGAGGGTGGTGATGATTTGAAGCTGAATTGCTATCAGGACAGTACAATATCCGAAAATCACGTTGACATTTACTGCCGCGAAAAAGACAAGGAAGTCATCGGAATTATAGATTACATCAATTCATATGAAACAATTATAGGACAAGACGATGATGTGGCTATGCGTATTTTGCCGAGCGAAATATTCTATTGCGAGATAGTTGACCGCAAATGCTATGCCTATCTGGAGAGCGAGGTATTCAGAATAGATTTCAGCCTGAGCGGGTTTTGCGATAGATTTGCGCGCAGCGGATTTGTGCAGATAAGCAAATCCATGATTGTAAACGTGTACAAAATCAAACGGTTTACAACCGACTTGAATATGAAAATGACGCTTTATCTGGAAAACGGCGAGGCTGTGATTTTAAATCGCGCCTACAAAAAGAATTTTATGGATTATCTTAAAAAAATGCGGGAGGATGCACTGTGAAAATTATAAATAAAGAAAACTTTTTTCCCACCGTGTGCGTTATTTATACTATTTTATCATTAAGCAAAATTCTGCTTGAATGGATTATGCTGGGGAGCTTCGGCAGCCTACAGATGAATTTTTTGGAAATGTTTGTAATCACAATGGTTGCCACTTTGGTTCTGTCACAGCATTACAGGCTGCAAAAGCTGCCCTTTGTAATGCTGCTGATT
>JAQXFQ010000115.1 GCA_029005175.1 Bacillota bacterium | reverse complement strand
CCCTCTTGGCGGGGTCGAGGGGCAGCGCCCATCGTGGGGTCGTAGGGGCAAAGCCCCTACAAAGCTAAAGTGCAAGAGAAAGCTACAATAGGAAACAATGCGAAGCTCGTGGAAAACTAACGAGAAAATCGAAGATTTTCGAGTGGACGTCAATCAGTGAAATTATCATTTATTATAGTAATAGATATGTCAAATAACCACTCAAGAATGGGTTTCCAAATGGCACACCGTCATTTGGAAACCCAGCATAGTTTTATTATTCGTCAGCTAATGCCGCCTGCATCATTATAGCACATTCCAGACGCTTCTTTTCCATTTCGCAATAGAGCGAATACGGCTCGAGAATATCGCCGTTTTTCTGGAAATTGATTGCATTGCAGCCGCCGCTGCAATAGAATCTCGCCCAGCAGTCGCGGCACTTTTTCTTGCCGTAAATGGTGGTTTTGGCAAAGCGGTTTTTCACGCTTACGTCGAATGTTCCATCGTTGAGATTGCCCATAACCCAATCGGGATCGCCTACGAACTGGTGGCAGGGGTATATCTCGCCCTGGGGAGTGATTGCAACGTATTCATTGCCGCAGCTGCATCCTCTCAGACGGCGGATAGCGCAGGGACCTTGGTTGAGGTCTATCATAAAGTGGAAGAAGTTTATCTTGGAGCCGTTTTTCTTCATCTCTATGAGCTTCTTGGCGAGAACCTCATATTCCTCAAAGATTCTCGGCAGATCCTCCTCCTGAATGGAGAAATCCAGCTTAGGGTCAGAGACAACAGGCTCCTCGGAGAGCTGGTCAAAGCCCTGCTCATAGAGGTACATGATGTCGTTGGTGAAGTCGAGATTGTGGCGGGTGTAGGTGGCGCGGGCATAATAATCCTTGTCGCCGCGCTGCGCAACCAGCTTTTTGAATTTAGGCAGGATTCTGTCGTGGCAGCCCTTGTTTCCCCAGTCCACGCGCAGGCGGTCGTTTACCTCCTTGCGCCCGTCGATTGACAGCACGCAATTGTGCATTTCCCTGTTGATGAAGTCGATTTTATCGTCATCGAGCAGCAATCCGTTGGTGGTTATGGTGAAGCGGAAATTTTTGTTGAATTCGGCTTCCTTGCTGCGGGCGTATTCTACCACCTTTTTTACAACGTCAAAATTCATCAGCGGCTCACCGCCGAAGAAATCCACTTCGAGGTTGCGGCGTCCCACGGATTTTTCTATGAGGAAGTCAATTGCCTTTTTGCCTATTTCCTCGCTCATCAGGCATCTTTCGCCGCCGAAGCCGCCCTTGCTGGCGAAGCAGTATTCGCATGCGAGGTTGCAGTCGTGACTTATGTTGAGGCACATGGATTTGACAGAGGCGTTTACCATCATGTCGGCGAACTGCTCATAATCATCAGCGGCGTGGAGCTGTCCCATGTCAAAAGCTTCGTAAAGCTCGGCATATGCGGAGTCTATCTCCTCGCGGCTGTATTGGCTCAGCGCGGAATATGCGTCCTCGGGGGTCTTATCAGTCATTTTGTCAGAGGTGAAATCCACCAGGCGATAGGTGAGCTCGTCAACAACATGTACCGCACCGCTGTAAACATCGAGTATAATGTTGTAGCCGTTCAGGCTGTATTTATGTATCATTTTCAAAAATCCTTCCGTCGGGCAAAAATAAGGGACTGCAACGGGAATTAAATTCCACAGAATCACAGTCCTCATTTTTTCGACATGTGCAAATGTCGAAATAAAAATATCTGCATCAGCTAATATTACTTCTCACACTTCTGATTTGCAACTGTGCAGGAAGTCTTGCATGCAGACTGGCAGGAAGCCTGGCACTCGCCGCAGCCGCCCTTAACAGCACTCTCCTTAAGGTTAGCCTTGTTGAGAGTCTTGATGTGCTTTTCCATGCATTTTACCTCCAATCATTTACTGAATACAATTTATTATAACAAACATTTTTGAATATTTCAACCTATAATTTAGTAATTCATAATTTATGCTCTTCTGCGCTTGGTATGAGCGCGGTTTGAGCCGCACCAGCCGCCGAATCCTCCTGCGGCGAGCAGGCAGATTAGCTTGATAACCGCAAGCGTGCCGAAGTATCCTGAGCCGAGAGCCAGCCCGAGAACGTAAACTACCGCGAACAGGGTCAGTCCTATCAGCAGCCCGTAAATAAAGCCTCGCTCGCGTGATATGCAGGCGCATATGAAGGAGCCGATGAAGCAGCCGATTATAATGGCGAAGAGTGAGAGCGGAATGACAGCTGATGATACGATTGATTTCATTATAACAAATACTAATGCAAAAAGCACGATAAACAGAATCGCTATGATTACAGCCGCCGCAATTCCGAAAATAGCGGGTTTGATGAGGTGAAATACCGAGCCTCCGTGCTTTTTGTTCTTTCTTGATTTTATGTGGCGCATAAAAAAATCCCCCCGGTTGTTGATAGTAAATAATACTCGTCAACCGGGGAGAATATGCATACAATTATTTTTTGAGGAATCCGAAAAGACCCTTCTTCTTTTTTTCGTCCTTATTTTCTTCTGTTTTAGGAGCCTCATGGGGAGTTTCGTTGCTGCCGACTGCCCACTTTTTGATCTTCATCTTGTTGCGGTCTGCGCCTGTTTCAATGACAATATCATCATCCTTAACGCTGACAACTCTGCCGATGATGCCGCCGATAGTGACAATAGTATCGCCGACCTCAATGCTGTTTCTCATCTGTTCCTCTTTTTTCTTCTGCTTGGACTGCGGTCTGATGAGAATGAAGTAGAAAACCGCTATAATCAAGCCGTAAATGATGAACATCGACCACATGCTGCCGGTATTTTGACCGTTGGCACTAAAAAATGCAAAGCCTGCTAATGACATAGTTTTTGACCTCCGAATAGAAATTTATTTCATTATATCAATAAATAAATGAAAGTGCAAGATAAATTTTAAATTATTTTATGATGAATTTTTGTTTTGCATTATAAATATGACAGAATATACAAATAAATCATAATTTATATTGGGTGTATCTGTGTGACGTCCACTTGAAAATCTTCGATTTTCTCGTTGGTTTTATATGGGCTTCGCATTTTTCCTATTTTAAGTTTTTGCTACACTTTGGTTTTGTAGGGGCTTTGCCCCTACGACCCCACGATGGGCTTAACCGCTATTCAAGGAATAGCGGTGTCCCCTTCGACCCCGCCAAGAGGACCAGTCCCCTTGGATTCCCATTGTTGCGTACTCTATGTTAAATTATCATTTATTCGCTTACTTTTATATGCGTCTGCCGAGGATTTCTCTCTGCTCTCGATAAAACTCCTCAAAGCGCCCCTCAGAGAGAGCCGTGCGGATTTTTTCCATCAGCGTGTTGTAAAAATACAGATTATGCATAACGCAGAGGCGCATGGCGAGCATCTCACCGCATTTGATGAGGTGATGAATGTATGCGCGGGAGTATTTTTGGCATGTGGGGCAGCCGCAGTGCTCGTCCAGAGGACGCCGGTCGAGCTTATATTTTGCGTTGTTCATGTTTATTATGCCCTGTGAGGTGAAGATGTGACCGTGGCGGGCGTTGCGGCTGGGCATTACGCAGTCAAATAGGTCAACGCCGCGATGTACCGCTTCGAGAATATTCAGCGGAGTGCCCACACCCATGTGATAGCGCGGTCGGTCGGCGGGCATAAAAGGCTCGACTTCCTCAATTATTTCATACATGACCTCGGCAGGCTCTCCCACAGCCAAGCCGCCGATTGCGTAGCCGTCCAGACCCAGCCCGGCGATTTCCTTAATGTTTTCCACGCGAATGTCCTTGTAGGTGCCGCCCTGATTTATGCCAAAGAGCATTTGGTGTTTGTTTATCGTGGTGTCGAGTGAATTGAGCCTGTCCATTTCCGCCTTGCAGCGTTTGAGCCAGCGTATTGTGCGGTCGGAGCTTTTCTTGACGTAATCGTAGGGCGAGGGGTTCTCGACGCACTCATCGAAAGCCATTGCGATGGTCGAGGCGAGGTTTGACTGTATCTGCATGCTCTCCTCCGGACCCATGAATATCCTGTGCCCGTCGATGTGTGAGCGGAAGTGTACGCCCTCCTCGGTGATTTTGCGCAGCTTCGAGAGGGAGAATACCTGGAATCCCCCGCTGTCGGTGAGAATAGGACCGTCCCAGCCGGTGAATTTGTGCAGACCGCCGAGAGTGTGGACATTTTCGTCTCCCGGTCGGAGGTGCAGGTGATATGTGTTGCAGAGCTGCACCTGACAGTGCAGTTCTTTGAGGTCGTGGGCAGACACCGCACCTCGAATCGCGCCCGTGGTGGCGACATTCATAAATGCGGGCATGTGAACCGTGCCGTGCACCGTCTCGAAATCGCCCAGACGAGCGCGCCCCTCTTGCTTGATTAATTTATACAAAATTATTTCCTCCTAATATCTCATATCAGCAAATCATCATTGCATCGCCGAATGAGAAAAATCTGTATTTTTCGTCCACCGCCACCTTGTAGGCGTTCATCACGTTGTCAAAGCCCGCAAATGCCGAAACCAGCATTATCAGCGTGCTTTCGGGCAGGTGGAAATTGGTGATAAGTCCGTCGATAACCTTGAATTTGTAGCCGGGGTAGATGAATATCTGCGTCCAGCCGTCGGAGGGCTGAATTTTGCCGTCCTCCACATGGCAGGATTCCAGCGTGCGGCAGCTTGTGGTGCCGACGGAGAACACACGTCCGCCGCGCGCGTGTGTTTCGTTGATAAGGTCGGCTGTTTCCTTTGGCAGGCAATAATGCTCGGAATGCATGACGTGGTTGTTTATGTCCTCTACCTTGACAGGGCGGAAAGTGCCCAAACCGACGTGCAGGGTGACATAGCCGATTTTCACGCCCTTTGCCTGAATATCAGCCAGCAGTTCTTTGGTGAAATGAAGTCCCGCAGTGGGAGCGGCGGCCGAGCCTGTTTCTCTGGAATACACCGTCTGATAACGCTCCTTGTCCTCCAGCTTTTCGGTGATGTAGGGGGGGAGGGGCATTTGTCCGATGCGGTCAAGTACAGAGAAAAATTCATCCTCACATTCAAAGCGAACTATGCGGTTGCCGTCCTCCAAAACCTCGATGACCTCGCCCGTCATTATTCCGTCGCCGAATACGAAGCGTGTGCCGACCTTGGCGCGCTTGCCGGGCTTGGTGAGACATTCCCAGACCTTTTGCTCGCGCTGGGTGAGCAGCAGAAATTCGTTGACCGATTCGCCGCCCTCTTTCACGCCGAATATTCTGGCGGGCAGAACTCTGGAATCATTGAGAATAAGACAATCATTGGGTGTAATATAATTGATAATGTCGCGGAAGTGTTTGTGTTCAATGCTGCCGTTTTCGCGGTTCATCACCATGAGTCGTGAAGCGTCGCGCGGCTCGATTGGATGCTGTGCAATCAATTCCTGCGGCAGGTCATAGTAAAAATCAGATGTTTTCATTTTATTTTTCCTTTCAGATTACAGTGTGAATTAAATCAGAATTTATATTGAGTTTTCCCGGCGTTCTGCGGTTTGCCCGCCAAAGAGCCGCCGTATTGCCTGCAATAACGGCGGAAGCAAGCCTGAAGCCCACATTCCCACCGCCGCAAATAAGCATGAGCCAAACAGGTTGAAAATCAGGACATCTGTCTGAGGCTCCAACATATGGGTAGAATTTTCGGAAAATACCGGGTCGTACTTTATGTCGAACCTGTCCCCGACAGCTTTGGAATTCGGCGAACCTGTTATTTGACCTGTGTAAGAATCGTTGTTCACCCAATATTGGTAGGTTATATCATAAACGGTTATTATGTAGTGGCTTCGGCTTTTTACACCTCCGCTTCTGCGTTCGCGACGCATGCTTACATCAGTGACTTCTGCCATGGCCACACGCCAATCCTTGGTATTAAGCTGCTGTGTATAGGTGGAAACAGCCTGCACTGCCAAATAAATTGCTCCCAGTATGAAGATTATACCAAATATTTTTATAAGCGGGTGTACCTGAGTTTTATAAGAGCTTTTGCGATTTAAGGAATGGGCACTTTTTATTTTAATCACTTTCTTTCTGTATATATTATAATGTTTCTTTAGTTTGAAAATGGAATTTATCGGTACATTTTTCAAATAATTATGAATTGCTGTAAATCTCTTGACTTTTCGGGATTAAGCGTTATAATAAAGCTAGTGATAATTCAAAAAACAGAATCTTGATAGAGGTGCGGCATCAAAAGAGTAACACCGACCGAGGCAGCCATTTGCCGTTCGGAGGCCGATGTAAAAGGTTGTGCCGCCGAAGTGTTCGCTTATATATGGCCGGGCGAATGTCTGGGCATGCGGTTAAGAGCCGTATGACTGTCATCATGCGTGATGGAGTGCTATCTGACTTCGATTAATTTGGCTGCGGTTTATCTGAGAGCCGCAGGCAGTTAATATTATAACGCATAGATGACCGGTAATCAACCGGTTTTTTTGTTATCAGTCAAATTTTATGTTATTTTTGTTTAGGAGGTCTATATTGTATGAAAGAATCATATAAGGTAGGTATAATCGGCGCAACAGGTATGGTAGGTCAGAGATTTGCAACTCTGCTCTCGGGTCATCCTTGGTTTAAAGTCGTGGCACTCGCTGCCAGCGCGCGTTCCGCAGGTCAGACATATAAAGAGGCAGTCGGCTCCAGATGGAAGCTCGCTGCTCCCATGCCCGCCGAGATGGAAGATATGGTTATCATGGACGCAGACGCAGACATTGAGAAAATCACATCAATGGTTGATTTCGTATTCTGCGCGGTTGATATGAAAAAGGACGAAATTAAGGCTCTTGAGGAAAAATACGCAAAGCACGAGTGTCCTGTTATGTCCAACAACAGCGCAAACCGCTTCACGGAGGATGTCCCCATGATCATCCCCGAAATCAACGCTGACCACTCTCAGATAATCGAAGCACAGCGCAAGCGTCTCGGCACAAAGCGCGGCTTTATTTCCGTTAAATCCAACTGTTCTATTCAAAGCTACGTTCCCGCCCTCACTCCCCTGCTTGAGTACGGCATTAAGGACGTACTCGCCTGCACATATCAGGCAATCTCCGGCGCAGGCAAGAATTTTGAATCATGGCCTGAGATGGTTGACAACCTCATTCCCTTCATCGGCGGCGAGGAAGAAAAATCCGAGAAAGAGCCTCTAAAGGTATGGGGCAAATACGAGGACGGAAAAATCACACTTCGCGACGACATCAGCATCACAACACAGTGTCTCCGCGTAC
>JAQXFQ010000114.1 GCA_029005175.1 Bacillota bacterium | reverse complement strand
GCTTTGCCCCTACGACCCCACAATGGGCGCTGCCCCTTGACCCCGCCAAGAGGACCAGTCCCCTTGGATTCCCATTGTAGGTGTCCTATTTTAGTGATACTGTAAATTATGATTTAAAATTATTAAACGCACTTATTCCGTTGCGCTGCCGTGAAATTTCATACATAACTACGGCGCATGCCACTGACGCGTTGAGCGAGTTTATCCTGCCGCACATGGGCAGCGACAGCACTCCGTCGCATTTCTCACGAACCAGGCGGCTTACTCCGCTGTCTTCACCGCCGATTACCAGGGCAACCGAGCCTGTAAGGTCGCCGCCGCACCACTGCTGACCGTCCATATCCGCGCAGTATACCCAAACGCCCTTTTGCTTCAGCTCCTCAATACACGCCGAGAGATTGGCCACTCTCGCCACCGGAAGATATTCCAGCGCGCCCGCCGAGGACTTGCCTACTGCCCACGTCAGCCCCACAGCGCGCCTTTTGGGAATTATGACGCCGTGTGCGCCTGCCGCTTCCGCCGAGCGGATTATCGCGCCGAGATTGTGCGGATCCTCGATGCCGTCGCATATTATCAGAAACGGAGTCTCGCCCCTGCTCTCTGCCAGCGCAAACATATCCTCCACCGTTGAGTATTCGTGCACTGCCGCAAGTGCCGCCACGCCCTGATGATTGCCCGAGCACATGGCGTCCAGCTTCGCGGGGGAAACATCCTTAATCGTAACGCCCTGCTTTTTGGCCAGCGCAATAATCTGTCCGAGCGAACGCTGCGTTCCGTCGGAGGAGCGCGCCGTCATAACGCACTCTATGGGGCGTCCGCTTCTGAGAGCTTCCATAACGGCGTTGCGACCCGTGATAAGATCGCTGTGTTTTTCTCTGCTTGTATTGTCGTTTTTATTCTCAGTCTGTTCCGAGTTATATTTTTCGTTCAAATTGAAGGCACTCCTTAATTAATGGTTCTGCATTTTCCTTACTTATTCTTTACTCTATATAATACCATAAATATTGCCGCAGAAAATATATTTTTTATGAATTCCTTAATTAATTGACTAATTAATTGAAAAAAACAGCGTATACAGGTAAAAAGCACAAAGCCGACAGAAGCTTTGTGCTTAATTCACGACAATATAGCCGCCCTGATGTATCAATAAAATACGCAGGCGTTATTTCTTTACCATCACGTTTCTCCAATCAAGGTCTCCTCTTTCCAAACCGTGAATGAGCACCTCTGCCGTTGCGATATTAGTGGCCACCGGTACAATGTGCATATCGCACATACGAAGAATATCATTGTCCTTAGGTTCTGATGGCTTGGGAGTAAGAGGGTCGCGGAAAAAAAGCAGCAAATCTATTTCACCGTAACCTATTCTGGCTGAAATCTGCTCTCCGCCGCCTGCTGAACCCGGCAGGAAACAGTTCACTTTCAATCCTGTGGCCTCACGCACAGCCTTGCCGGTCGTGCCAGTGGCGCAGAGCGTGTGACGGCTGAGTATACCGCAGTATGCTATGCAAAACTGAACCATAAGCTCCTTCTTTGCATCATGGGCTATCAATGCAATATTCATAAAAATACATCCTCCTGGCATTATAGTATTAGTTACTGAATCAATATAATTATAACGAATCAAAGACAGTTATCGAAACACGGACTTTTTTGATTCAAGCGGAACTTTTTCTCCGCATATGCGCGCTGCTATATCACGACTGAATTGCATGGCTTCGCAAAGCGCGACGGGCGCAATTCCGCTTAACGCTGCCCGTGCGGCCGCGCTGTCATACGGCACAACTCCCAGAAGCTTAGCTCCGACTGTATTGATGCATTCATCAATATCGCCGCCCCCAAAGGCTCGCATATGTTCCGGGGAAAACCTGGAAAGCAGCAGTCTGACTTCGCAGGAGACACCGCAATCCGCCGCCAGATTTTTGATAACACGGCACAACGCCGCCGTGTATTTCAAACTCAGTCTGTCGGTCAATGTACACACCGCAAACATATCGAAGCAGCGCACAGCCTCGATATTCGGCACCGTTCCCAACGGCAAATCACAAATCACATCGCTGTCACCGCTCAGACTTTGGATTATATTCATGCAATCTGCCGAGTATGGAAAAATAAAGCCTTCTGAAAAGGACCATGGCGGCATCACTCTAAGCCCCGGAAATCCGCAGTCAATCATGGCATCCTCGCACCCGCAAACGCCGCGAATAACATCTCCCAGATTCATTGCGGCATCCTCCGCCGCTCCCATAACATAAGCCAGCGTACCGCCGAAGCCGCACAGATCAAGCATTGTGACGCTTCTGCCGCTTTCGGCCATGGCACTGCCGACGTATGCTGCCGACAAAGTACACCCCTGCCCTCCCAAGGCCGAAATCATCGCAATTTTTTTGCCCAAAATCCCACCAGCCTACATTAATTTATCCAATTAATTGTATAATAGCACAGTTTTTTAAATAAGTCAAAGAAAATTTTCAATATTTTGCATTTTCCCATTGCGAATTCACTAATTTAACAAATTACACGGTAAATTCAGAATTTACAGCCACATTTCTGCATTCACAGATAGCAACAAAACCGCCGTTCGGCTTGTACCTTTCAAGCCCAAACGGCGGTTTTGCAACACGACTTTCATTAATAATGTTATGTCGGCGCGGTTAAAAATATGACTGCAGAGCCGACAATTTCTTATCGTAATAAATTAAGTATAAATTTAGGTGTGTGCGGCAGCTCGCGCAGTACAGTCAAATACACTTCCTCGCGCATTTCGGGTGTAAAGCCGTTCTTAATGCACCAGGTATATTCTCCGTGTACCCTGTCGCCTATGGCGATAAATCCGTCGGCATAGCCGCCGAACGCAATTTTTGAAGCAATGGCGCAGCCGCCCATTGAATACATTCCTATCGAGAGTCCGCCCACGGTAAAGATTCCCAGGGCAACGCCGCCAAACGCCATAATTCCCGCTGAGATTGCGCCGAACGTTTCTTGTGATATGCCTTTCTTTTGTCTGAGCTTCATAATTCTTTCGCCGATCGTCTTTTCCATAAATTACATGACTCCTTTTAATAAGATGGAATTTTACAATAAGATTTCCGAAAACCTGACAGTATTGTACTGCATCGGCAAGGAAAAATCTACCATTTCAACCTTGAAATTTGTCAACTGCAGGTTGACATGCTGAAATAATGCGATGAAAATAGAGAAATCGGCGAAAAATTTGATAATATAAAGCAAATTGCCGCTTAGGAAATTTCAGACGGCTGCCACGATTTAATTTTCGCCTTTCCAGCCGAGATACCAGACGCAGGACTTGGTGAGAGTGTCCGCAAGCTCGCCGATGGTACGGCTGCGAGTCATACGCAGCACACGGTCGGGGCACACGGCAAAATGCCCCTTTGCGATTTCAGCGGCAGTATTCTGATCGGGTTTGCCGCGCGGAATAAAATATTCTATTACCCCGAAGCCTATGACAGACGGTATTGCGCCGCACATTTCATTCCAAAGTCGGGATATACATATAAGCTCGTTGTCTGCGGGCGCTCCGTTTACTCCGCCTACGGGAAGCCATACGAATACTTCCCACGGGTTTACGGTGGGAAGCTGGGCGAGAATTACCGCACAGGTAGTGCGTCCGTCGGCGGCAAAGGAATGAAAGGCGTTGACCGAAGCTCCCTGAGCATTGCCGTTTTCAAGTGCAGAGGTGTCAATTCCGCGCGCTGCAAGCTCGCTGATTCTCTCATAATATGCCGATTCTATGATAATATCGCCTGCGGAATCGTTTATCTGCCACAGCAGCGCGCGGCGAAGCTCACGGATAAGCCCGATGTCTGCGTTCATTTCACCGTCCCGCCCAAGCAGGTTTACAAGATTCTGAGTAACCGGAATTATGACGGGTGTGCAGCCTCTTTCTGCACCGTATCGCAGCGCGGCGGTGTATTCTTTGTTTACTTCTGAAATCGGAGTGTTTTGCGGAATCAATTTATACGGACAGTCAATATATCTGATAAGCTGCTGTTCGATCGGCAGCTTGCTGTAATCAGGGCGGGATGCGCTGTCAGATGAATGTGCTGATGATTTGGAATTTTTGCCGTGCTTGACAAAATTAAAAAGTCCCAATAGTTATTCCTCCATAGCTGTTATTTTTACAATAATTACATTGATTATAACATATTTTTTAGTTAAGTACAATATAAAACATGATTAATTATATAATTTGTTCCCAATAATTAAAATATTAATTCAAATTTTTTTGTTGACATATTAACAATATGAAAATACAATATTTAATGTATGAATAAAGACCTATGGAGGGCAAAATGAAAATTAAGTTAAGCGAAAATAAATATATCACGATAACCGGGCTGATGGTGCAGAGGGCTGTGTTCATGGTGCTGTCGCTCGCGGTTATCATATTTATTTGCCGAAGCACAGTGCCGCAGGGAAAGCAGACAATAGCCGCTCTCGATACCGAGCTTCAGTCGATTTCATTTGCACAAAGCAAAATGGCGGTATATGTCGGCGACGAGCTTGAGCCGGGGTTGATGATAGTGCCGGAAAACGCAGAGGTGTCCTACGTCTGGGAGCTTAGGAATGACGGCGTACTGGGTATAGAGTCGGGCAAAATTAAAGCGGTTAAGGCCGGAGAAACTACGCTTGGAGTGCATGTGAATAATCTTTACGCGCAAGTGAAAGTGGTTTCAAAATACAAGCCGCTGCCGCCCGAAAGCACATTGCCCCCGCTGTATTATGACAAGCTGATGATAGCCAATTACAAAAATGCATTGGAATCGGATTATACACCGGCGGATATGGTGAAAGTTCCGACACAATATGCTGCGCCGGATTACACTACAATGTATGTGACTCAGGAAACGCTGGAGGCGTATATTGATCTTTATAACGCAATGGTCAGGGAATCGGGCGGATATATGCATGTGATAAGCGCATACCGCAGCTATGCGAGGCAAACTCAGCTTTACAACAAGGCGGTTGAGGCGTTTATAAGCCAGGGGAAAACTACTAATGAGGCGCGCTCGCTTGCCATGGACACCACCCAGACGCCCGGACATTCCGAGCATCAGCTGGGTAATACGATGGATGTGAGCAACAACAATAACACAAACCACGATTTTCACAAAACCAAGGCGGGCGCGTGGCTCAAGCAGAATGCCCATAAATACGGCTTTATTATCAGATACCCCGAGGACAAGGTTGATATTACACGCATAGATTATGAGCCGTGGCATATCAGATATGTAGGCGTTTATCACGCGACCTATATGTATGTAAACAATCTCTGCCTGGAGGAGTATGTTGAATTGCAGGAAAGGGCGCAGAAAGAGGCGGATTATTATGCGCAGTCCAATCCCGCCACGATTGATTGAGGTGATGGGCATGGCTGATAATTCAAAAAAAATGCCGCGCGATTTTTATCTGTGCGACGGTCTTGCCGCCGCCGAAAAGCTGCTCGGCAAGCTGCTGGTGCATGATTCGTCCGAAGGCCGGACGGTGGGCAGAATAGTCGAGCTGGAGGCATACATGGGCGAAAGCGACAAGGGCTGCCACGCATACGGCGGACGGCGCACCGAACGCACCGAGGTGCTTTACGGCGAGGGAGGACATGCATATGTTTACCTGATTTACGGAATGTATTGCTGCATGAATGTCATTGTCAATCAAAAGGACATTCCCCACTGCATATTTATCCGTGCGCTGGAGCCTGTGGAGGGCATTGATTTGATGAAAGCTCGGCGCGGTACGGACAAGCTGCGCAATCTTTGCAGCGGTCCGGGCAAGCTTTGCATTGCGATGGGCATAACCCGAGAGCTGTACGGAGAGGATTTGTGCGGCAACAGGCTTTGGATAGAGGATGACGGCTGCCGCCCCGAAATAGCTCGCGGCAAGCGGATAAATATTGACTATGCAGAGGAAGCGGCAGAATTTGACTGGCGGTTTGCAGTCAAGGACAGCAAATTCCTATCGGCGAAAATATAGGGATGCAAACGCAAAATAAACAGAAATATACATCAATAAATTGCCATGTCCAATGAATTCGCTGTTTTTGGTAAAGACATTTTGACGAGAATGATTTATCATATGTTTGAATCAAACAAACGAAAGGGCGGTTTCAAGTTATGGATACTGTCAAAATCGGAAAATTTATTGCCGGGCTGCGCCGTGAGAAAAATCTGACGCAGGAGGAACTGGGCGAAAGGCTGGGAGTTACCAACAAAACTGTCTCACGCTGGGAAAACGGCAATTATATGCCGAATATCGAGATGCTGCAGCTGCTGAGTGAGCAATTCGGAGTGAGCATAAACGAATTGCTGTGCGGAGAGAGGCTTGATGAAAGCAGCTATCGCCAAAAAGCCGACGAAAACATTGCGGCAGTGATAGGCGAGCAGGAGCAAAGCAGGTTTACACTCAAGGAACGCTGCGATTTTTGGCGCAGGAAATGGAAGCGCGACCACCTTGCCGAGATAATTATCTGGTGCGTTCTAGGTATCGCCATATTTGTCGCAGCCATGTACTTTCAAAAGTACATTTTCGCCGCGGCAGACTGCATATTTGCCGTATTGCTTTACTTCAAAAAGCGCAATCAGATGATGGCGTATATTGAGTGGCATGCCTTTGACGGCTCCGGAAAATAAAATTACGAGTTGTATTTAGCCTTAAAATAAATACAACTCGTAATTTTTTATCAATTTATAATGCAATAATCAGCTTTGTAACGCAACAATCAGTCTCTCGGCGGAAAATTAACATTCCGACAAGGTTGCGCCGCCGTCGCGGCCGTTGTAACAAATCAGATAGCGATATTCGTTCTCGCCGCAAACCACTGTAAGGCGGCTGTTGGGTATTACCTCAGGCACAGTAGTGGTGAGCTTGAAGCATTCGCCGGACTTTATCGCCTGTGTGCTGAAGAGTGTCTTTGTGGGAACGCCGTTTTCATCAATTCGCTCCAGAGTGATGCCGTCGACATCGCAGCCGAAAGAAATGTAGTAGATTTCCACGCTGTCAGCGCCGTCTACATATTCATATGCGACTTTAAGCTCAGATGTACCGTCAAATTCCTCAGAGGTAATGGAGGGGGCATACTGCGCGTCACTCTGAATTTCGGACGAAACGTTTACCGAAGTGTCAGAAGCGTCGGAATTGCACGCGCAAAGAGGGCAGGCAATCAGAGCTGCCGCAATCAGAACTGCAAAAAGTTTTTTTCTCATTGTAAATAACCATCCTTTTAATTATTTTTTATATTTTTTAATTTCAGAAAGAAATAAACGGAATCTTTTTATAAAATGCCGAATTATCACTTTGCATATTGATAGTTTGTGTTGGTTTCTTACATAATATCACAGTTAAACCAGATTGTCAAATAATAAATATGTGATAATTTCTAAGATAAGCTTATTAAGGTAAAATTTATGCCTTGACGTTTAGCAGAGCGGTCCGATTTTTTGAATATAGAATTAATTTTTGTTTTTTACTTCAATTTTGCTTTACATACAGAATGAAAAGTGCTAAAATATTTAATAGTGCATTGGGATGTTTCCGTGCATTTCAATCAAACCTTGCAGCAGTTTTAAAAAGGATGTTATGCTGTTTCACCGCCGCATTTGTCATGCGCGCGGTAGAATGAAAATAGTTTCTGATACGTGTTTTCTTCTGCATTTATTCCGTTAGTTGCTGCAGCCCGATTTCTTTTTATTAATTTAAGGAGGATAAACAACATGGCTAGAAAAAAGAAAACCATGGACGGTAACAACGCCGTTGCTCACGTATCTTATGCATTCACCGACGTTGCTGCCATTTACCCCATCACACCGTCTTCCGTAATGGCTGACGAAACAGATAAGTATGCCGCAGCAGGCAAAAAGAACCTCTTCGGCAGAGAAGTACAGGTCACAGAAATGCAGTCTGAAGGCGGCGCAGCAGGTGCTGTACACGGCTCTCTCGCAGCCGGCGCTCTCACAACCACCTACACTGCATCTCAGGGCTTGCTCCTCATGATCCCCAATATGTACAAGATGGCCGGTGAGCTTCTCCCGGGCGTAATTCACGTTTCCGCCCGAGCTCTCTGCTCACATGCTCTTTCCATCTTCGGTGATCACTCCGATATTTATGCATGCCGTCAGACAGGCTATGCAATGCTCTGCTCCAACAATCCTCAGGAATGTATGGATTTGGGTGCTGTCGCTCATCTGACCGCTATCAAGGGTCGTGTGCCTTTCCTCCATTTCTTTGACGGCTTCCGCACATCTCATGAGATTCAGAAGGTCGAGACATGGGATTACGAGGATCTGGCCGACATGCTCGACTGGGACGCAGTTGACGCATTCCGCCGCCGTTCTCTCAATCCTGAGCATCCTGTGCTCCGCGGCTCCGCTCAGAATCCTGACATCTTCTTCCAGGCTCGCGAGGCTTGCAACACATATTATGATGCAGTTCCCGCACTTGTCGAGGAGTACATGGACAAGGTAAACGCAAAGATCGGCACAAACTACAAGCCCTTCAACTACTACGGTGCTCCCGACGCTGAAAAGATCATCATCGCCATGGGTTCTGTCTGCGACACTATCGAGGAAACAATCGATTACATGAACGCAGCAGGCGAAAAGTGGGGTCTTGTCAAGGTTCACCTCTACCGTCCGTTCAGCGCAGAGCGTCTTGTCGCCGCTATTCCTGAGACTGTCAAGGGCATTGCCGTTCTCGACAGAACAAAGGAACCCGGCTCACTCGGCGAGCCTCTTTATCTTGACGTTGTCGCAGCTCTTGCCGACAGCAAGTTTGCAGGCGTTAAGATCACAACA
>JAQXFQ010000113.1 GCA_029005175.1 Bacillota bacterium | reverse complement strand
AATAAACTACGAGCAGTATTCCGAAATTTGCCGCGATATATACGGCAAAAATTTCGACAGCGCAAAATCATTTTACAATAGTATTCGCTCCGGCGGATTCAACGTATTGGCTAATCTTGACAATTCTTATTTTATCATAGGCACTCAGCAACAGACTGTCAACTCGGTCACATTCACCTCAGGTTTGGACATTCCCGGCTTAAATAAAAACGGTGTAGCAGTAACAGACGCACAATACGGCAACGGCGACGGCACTGTCCCATATATTTCCGCAACCATGCTCAGCCGCCTCAAAAATAAGGTAGGCAAAGACAGATATATTGAATTGGCTACCAATCACGGCGGCACTGCGGGCAGCACAGCCAATGATATGGATGACGCCGCGCTTGAAGGCGCATCCAAGGCTTTGGCATACATCACCGAGATTCTGGGCGATGAGCCTGTGACTGTGGAGAGCGACAAATATCAGCCGCAGGGTTCGGTCGTAATAAGGCTAAACGGTCAGGCTGATGTCAGGGTTTCCCGCAACGGCGAAGTTCTGGATTCCTCTGCTGAAAATCTCAACACACTTACATCATTCGGACGTATTGACTTCATGGGTTTGACGGGTGAAATCAAAATGCTCTGTCTCGACAGTGGAAATTACAACATAACCGTCAGCGGAACTGCCGATGATACTATAGAATACACTGTCCGCTGGTTTGACGCAAACAACGATCTCACCGACGAAAGACGCTTCTCTGCTGTTCCCGTCACCGCAGCCACCACGATTTCAACTAATTCGGTCAGTTCAAATGATACGGTACTGAATATCGACAATGACAGCGACGGCACTACCGACGAAAAATGGAGTGCGGCGCAGAATTCCGACGGTATATTGACGATGGGGCAAAATTATACCGTTACACTCAGCAAATCGGCTGTCACTCTCAATCAAGGCGAGCTAACCCGCCTAAAGGCTGAGGTTTCGCCATCGGATTGGCGTAAATTACAGCTTGCATGGAGTTCCTCTGACCCATCAGTCGCCACTGTAGGCTCCTGCGGTGAAATTTTCGCTGTGGGCGCGGGCAAGGCGGTAATCACGGCTAAAATGCCGGACGGTGCGCAAGCCTCCTGTGAGATAACCGTCAATGCCGTGGACAAATACAATGTCACAGTATCAGCGAATGAGGGCGGATATGTCTCGCCGCTAGGCACAACTGCGGTTAAATCAGGCAGAAGCATGAACATTTTAATCATGCCGAATAGAGGCTATTATATCAAATCCATCACTAAAAACGGTGAGGAAATCACTCCTAGTTTATGCGTATCGCTCAAAAACATACAGCAAAATCACACTGTCAATGTAAAGTTTGAAAAATTAGCAAACATCACACTAAGTGATATTAAAAATGCATTCCACGGAATGAAATAATAACGAAAACTCACAGCACATCCGAGCGATATGCTGTGAGTTTTTTATTTCTTATCCTTGTGCATAGCCTGCACAATCGCCAAACCGAAGCCCAGCATTATAAAGCCTGCAAACGGGTATGCCGCCGCATCTATGCTGAAGTATTTTATCAATGTATAACCGAACACTGAGCCGTTTGCCAGCAGCTCACGAAGCATTCCTATCGGCAGAGCGGTCACTGCATACAGCCACCACAATCCGATAGCCTCGGGCAGAGCGTGGGTCAGCGGCACAAACGGCGCGTCATCCTCCAGCCGAGCCAATACAACTGCATCAGCCGCAAGCAGCGGGATATATGCTCCCAAATCAGCCGCCGTGTGAGGTGCGATTCGGGTCAGCAGCCAGCCGCACAAAAATGTAATTATCGCTGACGGCACGAAATAAACTATCGTGCGCATAGGCTGAATGTATTCATCCCGCTCAAAGAGATACACCGCCGCCATTGCCACACAAAGCACCAGCATTATAATCGACAGGCAGAGTGCATTGACCGCCGATGTGCCCACCGCAACAATGGTCGCTATGCCTGCGCCGTGAATCAGCATAGGGTGTCGGGACGCGCGCTCATCGGCATATTCGGTGATGTAGGGTGATTTACTGTATCTCATCAAGTTCACGCTCCTGCTGCGTTTTCATTCGGTAACGAAGCCGCTCTTTCGCGTTTTTCTTCACGGATTTATATGATATTCCCCTGCTGCGGAAGTACCACACCATGCCATCAAAGGCATTTGCAAACGGGCTCATTATCAGCACGGCAAATGCGCCGCCCGCTTCATTCGCCCCAAAATGCTGCATAAGCACAGCCAGCGCACCGCACACAGCTCCCCAAATATAACGCGCAGTCGCCAGCTTCGGGCAGTAATTCGGGCATGCCGCCATGAACAGACAGCAGAAAAAGGTCGAGCCGCCGAATAAATCGTAAAATATATAAACCAGCGACCCCGCCGTATTATATGGCGCTCCGAACGACACTGCCATTGCGGCGATGGAAAAGGATATAACGCACTGCCACGCGAGATGTCCGCCGATAAATAGCCAGATTGCCGCCACCGCCAGCAGCAGCACCGAGGTAGTGCCCAGCGGTCCGGCAACCTCGCCGAGAATGTATTCGTTTATGTGGGTGAAAGGATCCTCTCCCTGACGCAGCCAGCCAAGCTGGGAATATCCCACCTCCACACTGTCGTAGGAGAAGGCATGCAGCGTTGCGGTGACATTTTCATCCAGCCGCGAGTATGTGAAGGTTTCACTCGGAAAACATACCGCCGACATGCAGTAGCCCACCGCAGAGGGTACAAATGGGGTTCTGTACGCTCCTCCGAACGGCATTTTGCCCACCAATACAGCCGCAGCCGCCGCAAATATTACCAGCTGATAGTGAGCGCAGGCCGGCATTAATAAAGCGCAGGTTATACCGATTTCCACGGCGTTCAGATCGGTAAAAGTCTGCGGATTTTTGGCGGCAAGCTGCCATATCACCTCGGACACTACCGCGCCGATTATGCCGAATATCACCATGAACAGGACGCGCGCGCCGTAATGCACCAGCGGGAGGATAAGCAGCATGCACAGGGCGGAGATTCGGTGAAGCGTGGCTGAAAATTGTGTATCCGATTGTCTGAAAAACGGCGCTGAGCCTTGCCTGAAATCGTCCGCCATATGCGTCCCTCCTTAAAAACATATGCGTACTATTGGCGAAAAATCTAACGAGAAAATCTGAGATTTGAAAGTGGTTGTCACACGGGTAAGATTTGGTTTAACAGTTTCACTCGTTATTATCACTTCCACAGCCTGCAAGAGCAAAAGATAATCCAACCACACCGATCACAAGGGCTATGTACCACAAATCACTAATGCAAAGTACAAATAAAATACCAAATAATATTATCGCTATACCTAAACCGATTTTTTTCATACTGTTATCCCCTTTACAATATTACAACAGAAAAAATAGCTTTGTCAGAATTGGATTTTCATTGTAGGTCTGTAGCCTGCAATTAATGCAGGAAATTCATTATCAGGCTGACCATAGCTTCCTTTTCCTCGGCGCGGGATTCCGCTATCATCAGTGTGATTGCAACAAGGGTGTAGTCCGCAATTATCTTATCGCCGTTTTCCTTGAACAAAATCTCGTTCTTATCGAGGAAGTAAAGGAAGACCGCCGCCGCAATGCGCTTATTGCCGTCCGAGAAGGAGTGATTCTTGGTGACGAAGTAGAGCAGATTTGCCGCCTTTTCCTCCAGCGTCGGATACACGTCCTCGCCGAAGAAGGTCTGATAAATCGCGGCAATACTCGCCTTGAAGCTGTCGTCCTTCTCGTTGCCGAAAAGGTCGCTGTCCGCGCCGAACTTCATGCTGTCGATAAGCTCGCGGCACTCCTCATATGTAATCACATATGTAGCGTCACTTCCCTTTGGTTTTGCAATGCACTGGTGGTCGTAATCGTCCAGCAGGTCGAGCGCGACGGCATAGCTCTCCACCACGTCCAGAATCTGCCTGCCCTCCAGCATATTGCCCGCGCGTTTCATTATCTGAATTACCTCGCCGAGCTGCTTCATGCGCTGTTCGTTGACTGCGTGACCCTTGAGTATATACTCTTTCAGCACCTTGCTTGCCCATCTTCTGAATTCAACGGCGCGCTTTGACTTAACGCGGTATCCCACGGAAATAATAACGTCGAGGCTGTAATATGCCACAGGCTTGCCGGTGCGCTCCGAGCGGACATAATGCACGTTGCCCTCTTTTTCCACCTCGCCGTCCTTGAATACGTTTGAAATGTGGCGTGAAATTCCCGAGATGTCCCGCCCGAAAAGCTCCTGCATCTGACGCTGCGTCAGCCACACGGTTTCATTTTCCAGCGGTACGTCCAATGCCACCGCACCGTCAGAGGTCTGATATATGACGATTTCGTTTTCAAAATCGCCGCTGTCCTCCACGACCACCTCGGGGTCAAATTCAGAATCCTCCTCGGACTCGGCAGGCTCTTCAAATTCCGCCCCGTCTGCGGCGGCTTCTTCAATTTCGCTTGTTGTTTCCTGTTCCTCAGCGGGTGATTCTTCTGCAATATTTTCTTCTGTATCAAATTCAAATGCCATAGCTAAATTAACCGTCCTTTTTAAAGGAAACGCTGAATAAGTCGATTCACACCCCGCTCAGTGACGAATTTTCGCGGCGTGGAATCGACGGCTACGCCTTTATTCAGCGTATCCAAAATAATCGTATGGTAAAATTATACCAACATAATGTGTTTTTTGCAATATCAAACATTAAATTCGCCCTAAATTATCAAGCCTGACCGAACTTGCACAAATTTTTACATTTGTTGGTTTACAATTTAACACAAATGTCTTATTATACAATTATAATTTATTCCGAAAAAAGGGAGATAGATAATTCATGTTCTTCGTCAGATCAAAAGGCTCGCTGCTCTACAATATCGTCTACGTTGTGGCAGCCATCGCGCTCGGTATATTTATTATTAACCACCCCGAAGCGCTTATTTCCACTGTTATCAGAATTGTCGGCATATGCTCGCTCATCGTGGGTGTTTATACCCTGTTGAGATACTTCCTGCGCGGCAAAGCCCTCGGTGAAACTCCGCTGAATATACTTATCGGCGGCGTGATGACTGTAGCCGGACTGATATTCTTATTTTATCCGCTCAAGCTCACCGCAATTGTGTTCATTATCATCGGTGCGGTGATTCTGTCAAAAGGCATATGCGAGCTTCGCGTGGCTTGGGAGGCTCGCAAGGTGGGATTTATCGGTTGGAACGGCATGATGATTTCGGCGGTCATCACAACTCTGCTCGGCGTTCTCATGATTATAAACCCGCTGTTTGCCCCGTCAATAATATTCTATGTAATGGGCGGCGCACTTATATTTGAGGGGATTGCGACAGCCGTCGCTTACTTCGTAAGCCGCGATTACAATGACGTCAGCTCCAATTAGACAATAAACCTCTCCATTGATTCACAGCAATTAAATCAATGGAGAGTTTTTTGTTATATTAAATTTACGCCATAAGGTGTTCAATTAATATTTTGATGCCCAGCAGAATGAGTATCAATCCGCCGGCTAATTCAGCCTTGGATTTGTACTTTGTGCCGAATGCGTTGCCGATTTTTATTCCCACAGCCGAAAATCCAAAGGTTATCACGCCAATAAGCAGAACGGCGGGAATTATGTTTACTTTGAGGAACGCAAAGGTCACACCTATAGCCAGCGCGTCTATGCTTGTGGCTATAGCGAGCGGAAACATCGTTTTAAAGGAAAACGAATCGTTCTGCACATCGTCATCACCGCTCAACGCCTCGCGTACCATGTTGCCGCCTATTATACCCAACAGCACGAAGGCTATCCAATGATCAATACTGGTAATCATCGATTCAAACTGCTTGCCCAGCATATAGCCTATCAGCGGCATGAGAGCCTGAAATCCACCAAAGTACGCTCCGGCGGTAATCACATGCTTTGGCTGTACCTTTTTTACCGAAAGTCCCTTACATATCGATACGGCAAACGCGTCCATCGACAAACCGATCGCAATCACTACCAAGTCAAAAATTCCCATAGTTTAAAATTCCTCCTGAAATTATGTACGCCTGAATTTTAACGGACAATAAAAAAAGACGGAACTTATCTGCAATCAAAAACAGATAAGTCTCGTCATTTAATACAAAGCCAGAAACAAGCGTCTCAGTATGTTGGCTTCGTCACACGGATAACACCGCGCTGACTACTCCCTTATTATTGTCAATAATATCATATTTATGCCGCCTTGTCAATAGCAAAAAAAATCCAATTTTTCCCAGTCGAATCACGGCATAAATAAAAAATATTGACAAGATTTGTCACATGCTATATAATTTCTATCGATGGCATTGCTTTCGGCTGACATCGGCTTTAAAATCGGCAGGCGGTTGTACCCTCAGAAATGGGGGTGAGAATCCATGGAATATCTAACAGCATTAATTATCATACTGGTACTTATTGCATATATCCTCGGAAACAAAAAAAATTAACCGCCCTCGACCAAAAGTTGCGGTTAATTTTTTTAATTAAACTAAAACTATAAAGGTCAACCGTTTGCTAAAATCGATTGAGCCAAACGGCAATGCCATCATCTTTATTATATGCGTTTTTGCTTCATTTGTCAACCACATTGACTGTTTAAATTTCAAAGTAAATGCACAGTAAAGTAAAAATTAATTTGACCTTTATCTGGTAAGTATGTAAAATATAAATAAGCAAAGAGCGAGTATATTTATAACGAATTTTATAGATTTATTTTGTGGATTGGTTTATAATATCTTGTGTATCAAAATCACGGAGGACAAGCCTATGTCTAAAATTCTGGTCGTGCTCACGGGCGGCACTATCGGCAGTGTATGCAGCGAAAGTGTGCGCGGTATTAATGGCGATTCGCCCTATATACTGCTCCGGGAATTCAGCCGCAGATGCCCCGAATATTCAGAATGTAATTTTGAGGTAATCAATCCCTACAGCATATTGAGTGAAAATCTTTCCTACGGCTGCTGGGAAAAACTATATAGCGCGCTCGGCAAAATCGACACCTCGTCATACAGCGGAATCATTATTACCCACGGCTCGGATACACTGGCCTACACTTCAGCTATTATGGGTTATCTTATGCGCGGCACGCAATGCCCTATCGTATTCACTGCGGCAGACAGACCTGTTGACGACCCCAAAAGCAACGCAATCTGCAATTTCCGTTCGGCTGTGGAATTTATAATAAACAGCGGCTTACGCGGCGTATTTACGGCATACCGCAGCTACTCGGTCAATGCCATACACCTCGCAACCCGCCTGTGCAGTGCCGACTGTTTTTTGGATGAATTTACAGCATACGGCGGCGAGATATTCGGCAAAACTGACAAGGGCAGGTTTGTGCCAAACGCTTCTCCGCTCAACCCCTCACAGAGTGAGCTGAAAAGGGATCTCACCCCCATCGCTCCCGACAAAATTCACCTGAGCCGCAAGGTCATGCTGCTTCATTCATACCCCCACATGGATTACTCTGCGATAAATCCCGAGGGCTTCGCCGCAGTGATAAACTGCGGCTATCACTGCGCCACCGCCTGCAATACGGGCGGCAGTCTGTCCTTGGCAAGCTTTGCCGAAAAATGCGCGGCATTCGGTGCAGACTTGTGGCTCGGCTCCTTTAAAAGCGCAGAAAATGAGGTTTATTCCTCCAACAACGCGCTGTTAAAGCTGGGCATCAGGCAATTTACCGATATGTCGTGGGAAGCCGCCTACACCAAGGCGGTGCTTGCCTACAATCTGCCGAATACCGACGCAGATGAATTCATGCACCGCAACATATATTTTGAGCAGATCGGCAAGCCGCTCTCCGACTGACAAAGTGAGGTACGCAGATATGTCAGAAAAATCAAAATCAGGATTGAACTCCGCTCATCTGAAAATGCTCGCCATTGTGTGCATGTTTATTGACCACATCGGCGCATTCCTGCTGGATTACAACCACGCGCTCTACCCTGTCTGCCGCTCAATAGGGCGGCTGGCATTCCCGATATTCTGCTGGCTTATCGTGGAGGGTGCAATACATACCCGCTCGATTGCCAAGTATGCCGGGCGGCTTGCAATATTTGCCCTGATAAGCACACCGCCTTATAACCTCGTTCACGCAGACACGTGGTATTCACTTAAACAGCTCAATGTGTTTTTCACCCTGCTTTTCGGACTGCTGGCAATCGCATCAATCCGAAAGCTTGCACCGATAATATTCCGCTCATTGAACAAATGCAAGCTCTCCGAGAGCAACATCGCCTGCATTCTGTGCGGGCTGCCGTGCTGTATTGCCCTGTATTTCGCGGCGTATGCGCTCAATACCGATTACGGCGGCTACGGTGTGGCGACAATAGTTTTATTTTATCTGTTGAGAGAAAATCAGCCTGCCGCGTGGATCTCGTTTGCTCTCTTTACATTCATCAGCTACGATTTTGCTTTTTCCAACCAATATGAGTACGTTCAAATGAATCTGTACGACTTAATTCAGCACAGCATATGGCAGGGCGGCTATAATCTGCAATTTGTCAACGCACGGCAGGCTCTCGCACCGCTCGCATTTATTCCTGTAGCCTTTTACAACGGTCAGAAGGGCAGTTCCTCGGCAAAATATTTCTTCTATGCATTCTACCCGCTTCACCTTATGCTCATTTGGATAATTCAAGTATTGCTCAGATAATATTGCAATTTTATATTAAAAAAGCTATAATATCATTAACATAAAAAAACAAAGGATGATTGAACAATGGCAAAAATCGCACCCTCTCTGCTTTCGGCCGACTTCACCAGGCTGGGCGAGGAAGTAAAGGAAATAGAATCAGTCGGCACAGAAATTCTGCATATCGATATAATGGACGGTCACTTTGTACCCAATCTCACATTCGGATACTCCATGGTCAAAGCTCTTCGCCCTGTTTCGGATATGATTTACGATGTTCACCTTATGATGACAAATCCCCTGAGCTACATAGAAAATTTTGCCAAGGCAGGCTCGGATATTATCACAGTCCACACCGAGTGCGACGATGATATTAACAAGTGTCTTGATCTCATTCACAAGTGCGGTGTAAAGGCAGGTCTGTCGGTCAAACCCAAGACCTCGCCCGACGCGCTTTTCCCATACCTCGACAAGCTGGAGCATATTTTGGTGATGACAGTCGAGCCGGGCTTCGGCGGACAGTCCATGATGACCGAGTGTCTCGACAAAATCGCCGTTATCAAGGCTGAATGCGCAAGCCGCGGGCTTAATATTCCGGTAATGATAGACGGTGGCGTCAATGCCGACAACGTGCAGACGGCTGCCCGGGCGGGCGCAGATATGATGGTCGCCGGAAATGCGGTATTCGGCGCAAAGGACAGAGCGGCTGCGTTCAAGACCCTCAGCGAGGGCGCAAATCTTTAATCAGACAACCAAAAAGCTCCGACAGCAGATAGTCGGAGCTTTTTTATTTTCATCAAATTATAAATAATAAAATTATTATCAATTATTGACCGTCCATTTCAGAAAACTGCCTGCGAAGATCGTCGAGTGTATCGTTAGAAATGCGGTGCTGCTCCTGCGGCGCCGAGGGCTGC
>JAQXFQ010000112.1 GCA_029005175.1 Bacillota bacterium | reverse complement strand
ATTACGGGCGATATTCGTCTGGACGGTGAGGATATATTTGACAAGAAGATGGATGTCAACCTGCTGAGAAAAAGAGTAGGCATGGTGTTTCAAAAGCCGAATCCCTTTCCAATGAGCATATACGACAATATCGCTTACGGACCCAGAACACACGGCATTCGTTCCAAGAGCAAGCTTGACGATATCGTTGAGAAATCACTCCGTGATGCGGCTGTGTGGGACGATGTTAAGGATCGTCTTAAAAAGAGCGCAATCGAAATGTCCGGCGGTCAGCAGCAGCGTCTTTGTATAGCCCGCGCGCTCGCCGTAGAGCCTGAAGTGCTGCTTATGGACGAACCGACATCCGCACTTGACCCCATTTCCACTTCAAAAATCGAAGATTTGGCTATTGAATTAAAGAAAAAATATACTATAATAATAGTAACGCATAATATGCAGCAGGCGGCGCGTATTTCAGACAAGACGGCGTTCTTCCTCCTCGGAGATCTGATAGAATACGGCGATACCGAGCCGCTGTTTGCAATGCCTAAAAACAAGAAAACCGAAGATTACATCACGGGACGTTTTGGATAATATCTATCGCATCATTCTTGAAAGGACGGTATTAAATTATGCGTAATAAATTTGATGAACAGCTTGAAACTCTGAATGTGGAAATGATAAAGATGGGTTCGCTGTGTGAAGAAGCAATCACAACTGCTGTATCCGCACTGAGCGAAACAGGCGAAAGCATTATTGAAAAGGCGGCGTCAATTGAATTTGAAATTGATGAGCAGGAGAGAAAGATTGAAACTCTCTGCATGAAGCTGATTTTGCAGCAGCAGCCCGTGGCGCACGACCTCAGAGTGATCTCATCTGCGCTCAAGATGATCTCTGATATGGAGCGAATAGGCGACCAGGCGCTTGACATAGCCGAGATAACAAAATTTGTCACAGGTGTTTCCAACAATGGCAAATCTGACCTGCAAAGCATGGCAAAGGAAACCTCAAAAATGGTTACTGACAGCATAGATTCATTTGTACGCAGCGATCTTGCGCTTGCTCAGAAGGTTATAAGCTATGATGATATTATTGACAAGTGGTTCAACAAAATAAAGCAGGAGCTTATTGGTCTGATTGCCGAGGACAATACTCAAGGCGAATATTATATTGACTTGATGATGGTTGCAAAATATCTGGAAAGAATCGGCGACCATGCGACAAATATCGCGGAATGGGTTGAATATTCCATTACGGGAGTGCATCAAAGCCAAAACTAGGAGAGGATACGCTTGATTTATTTACTTGAAGACGATGACAGCATAAGAAATTTTGTGGAGTACGCCCTTAACGGAAACGGTATGGAAACAAAGGGCTTTTGTAAGCCGTCTGATTTTTGGGAGGCAATGAGTAAGCAGATTCCCGATTTATTGCTGCTCGACATAATGCTCCCCGAAGAGGACGGCATGGAGATACTCAAAAAAATACGCAAGCATGCTGATACTGCCGATTTACCGGTTATTATGCTTACCGCTAAAAGTACAGAATATGATAAGGTGCTGGGTTTGGACAGCGGAGCGGATGATTATGTAGTCAAGCCGTTCGGCATGCTTGAGCTTATTTCACGAATCAAAGCTTTGCTGCGCCGCGCTTCGAGTAATGCGTCAAATGACGAATTTAACGTCGATGGACTTTATGTTTGTATATCAAAGCACATTGTGCGTGTGAACGGTAAAGATGTTGTGCTTACATTTAAGGAATTCGAGCTGCTGACGCTGCTGATTGCCAACAGAGGAACGGTGTTCACCCGAAATCAGATTTTACAGAATATCTGGGGATTTGATTTTGACGGTGAAAACCGAACGGTTGATGTACATATCCGTACATTGCGTACTAAATTGGGCGAATGCGGTGATTTAATTGAAACCGTCAGAGGTATCGGATATAAAATAGGAGGTCAATAATAAATATGACCAACAAAATCTTCAAAAGTATCTTTGCCACCTCGTTAATTACAGCGGCGGTGTGTCTGATGCTGATGATCAGTATTCTGCATTCATACTTTTTCAGCCAGATAAAAATGGAAATTGCAAGTGAAGCTGCATTTGTAGCCGCCGGCGTGGAAAGATCGGGCATTGATTATTTTGAAAATTTCGATTTTACCGCACACAGCCGCATTACATGGATTGACGCAGACGGCAAGGTGATTTATGATACGGCTCATGATGCAAGTAACATGGAAAATCACGCTGACCGCGAGGAATTTAAAGAAGCTCTTAAAAACGGGGCAGGGGAGAGCGAACGATATTCAAAGACGCTTGCTCAAAAAACTATGTATTATGCGTTGCGGCTAAACGACGGCACGGTAATACGAGTATCAAGTGAAAGATATACCACGTTAGTGCTTCTGCTGGATATGGTGCGACCGATTGTTTTTATTTTGGTGGTAATACTGTTTTTGTCAATGATTATGTCGAATATGATGGCCAAAATGATTGTTAAACCTATAAATGACATAGATTTGGAAAATCCTGACATTGACAAATCATACGAGGAAATTTCGCCTCTGCTCCAAAAGATAAAAAAGCAGAACAAAACTATTGCCAATCAGATGAAAAATCTTAAGGAAAAACAGAACGAGTTTAATACTATTACGGAAAATATGTGCGAAGGCTTTTTGCTGATTGACAAAAAGACAGAGCTGCTTTCATATAATTCCGCTGCGCTGAAGATTTTGAATGCTGACAGCTGCGGCGTAGAGGTAAATAAGAGCGTGTATTACATAAACCGTTCGGAAAATTTCCGTCTGGCAGTAGAAAAAGCATTGAAAGGCAAGAGCAACGAGAAAAAGATAGTGCTCAACGGAAAGGTTTACAACATTCTTGCTAATCCTGTTTTTACCGAAAATGAATCGGGCAGGGAGGTTCACGGCGCAGTGCTGGTTATTCTGGACATAACCGAAAGAGAACTGCGCGAGGAGATGCGCCACGAATTCACCTCTAATGTTTCACATGAATTAAAAACTCCCCTCACTTCAATTTACGGAATATCGGAAATGCTTATGAGCGGCATGGTCAAGCAGGAGGATGTCGGACGCTTTGCTGGAGATATTCATGCCGAGTCAGGCCGCATGATAACGCTTATCAACGATATAATCAAACTTTCACAGCTTGATGAGGAAAGCTCAATTGCCGATCAAAGGGAGCCTGTAGATTTGTATGACAGCGCGGCCGAAGTAGTCGAGCGATTGACATCGACCGCACAGAAGCGGGGAATAAGCCTTGCGCTGGAGGGTGAGCATGCTATCATAAACGGCGTGCCGGCTATGATAAGCGAAATAATTTACAACCTCTGCGACAACGCCGTGAAGTATAACAGGGACAACGGGCGAGTTACCGTAACAATAGTCAACGACGCAAAACACCCGAAGCTTATAGTAGAGGATACGGGCATAGGCATTCCCGCCGAACATCTCGACCGCGTATTTGAGCGATTTTATCGCGTAGATAAAAGTCATTCGCGCAAAATCGGCGGCACAGGTCTGGGACTTTCGATAGTCAAGCACAGTGTGATGTATCACAACGGCAAGATAAATCTGGAGAGCAAGCCTGACGTTGGCACTAAAGTTACGATTATATTTTAAATAATCGTACAGATTCAAAGTAAAGTTAATCAAAAAATTCCTATGAGAAATTAAGAATCTCATAGGAATTTTTTTATATCAAATGAAGCTTAGCCGCTGAAAAATTACCACTGATAGATAAGCATGTTGTAGATATTTCTGTAATCTCCGGCAGATCTCCACCATGAGAAATCAGACTGCATATCTCTTCTTGCGATGCCTTCCCAGCCGAATCTGTCCTCAAAGAATATCTTCTTCGCGTAGTTGATAACGCCAAGCATAGTTTCAGCGTTGTAATCATAGAAAGAGAATCCGGTGCCTGTGTGGTCAAAGCCGTTGTATGCCTGAACTGTATCTCTCAGACCGCCTGTCTCGCGAACGATCGGCACTGTGCCGTATCTCATAGCGATAAGCTGAGTAAGACCGCACGGCTCAAATCTGGAGGGCACGAGAATTGCATCAGCAGCAGCATAAAGCTTGTGCGCTCTCTCGTTGGAATACATTATGTTCGAGCACACTCTGCCCTTGTGATAATTCTCATAGTATCTGAATGAATCCTCATATTTCTTGTCACCAGTACCGATGATAACAACCTGCGTATGAGCGTCAACTATGCGGTTCATAACCGTATTTATCAAATCAAGGCCCTTTTGGTCGGTAAGTCTTGAGATAATGCCTATCATAAATTTATTTACATTCTGTTCCAATCCCAGCTCGCGCTGAAGCTTTTCCTTATTCCAGCGTTTAGCATCGGGGAAGTTGTCAATGCCGTATCTGTCGTAGATATAGCCGTCAGTGTAGGGATTGTATACGTCATAATCGACACCGTTCACTATGCCGGCCAGCTTGTAGCTGTAACTGTTGATAACACCGTCAAGTCCTTCACCATATTCAGCGGTTCTGATTTCGTTGGCGTAGGAATTACTTACAGTGGTGATGAAGTTGGAGTAAACGATACCGCCTTTCATAATGTTAACGTCGCCTTTAAATTCAAGTCGGTCAGATGTGAATACATAATCAGGCAGGTCGGAATGATATTTAACGGTGTCCATATTGGCAATGCCCTGGAAGCGGAGATTGTGAATTGTGAGAATAGCCTTTGTGCCTTTGTAGAAATCGTTGTGCTCATAAACAGTGCGCAGATATACAGGAACAAGTGCAGCCTGCCAATCATGGCAGTGGATAATATCCGGCTTGAAACCTATTACGGGCATAATAGCCAAAACAGCCTTGGAGAAGAATATAAAAGGAACAATATCTCCCGCCATATCGGTATAAGGATTGCCCTTGCCGAAGAAATGGTTATTGTCAACGAAGTAAAATCTTACTCCGCCCCACCAATACTCCATAACACCCACATGATACATGGTGTGGTCGCGTGTGAAATCCATGTAGAAATGTGTGACGTACCTCATGTTGTTGCGATAGGTGGCGGGAATGCAGGTATAATTAGGCAAAATTACACGCACATCCATATTACCCTGCTTTGCAAGTGCCTTGGGCAGTGCAGACATAACATCAGCCAAACCTCCGGTCTTGACAAAAGGATCGCATTCCGAACCTACAAACAAAATATTGCTCATATTTGTCCTCCTAAAACATAATTATCTTGCTGAAAAACTTATGAATCAATAGCCGAAAATAGACTATCAATAAATTGATATTTTAATTTTATCACAGGATAGCACATAATTCAAGGACAAATTTAATTAAAAATGCCAAATAATTGTTAACTTTTATAATATTTTTGACTTTTTATATAAAAGACAGCTTTAATCATAAACAATTAAGAAATTGCAGCATATTATAGCCGGTATATCGTCTAGTTCACTTTGCCAGTTTAAAACCGATTCCCCATACAGTTTCTATGTAATTTTCCTCTGATACCGCACGTATTTTACTTCGGATGTTGCTTATATGGACATTTATCGTTTTATCCTCACCAACATAAAATTCATTCCATGCGTACTCGTAAATTTCCTGTTTGCTGAATACTTTACTGGGATTGGCCAGAAGCAGCTCCAAAATCTGAAATTCCTGCCGTGTGAGTGAAATCGGGATGTCTGACACAGTTACTGTATGGTTTGAACGGTCGAGTATCATGGTTTTATGTCTGAGCGTTCCCGATAAACTCTCTTTTCCACTGATTTGGGCACTTCTGCGAAGCTGAACCTGAACACGTGCCAGCAGTTCTTTTATCTCAAAAGGCTTGGTGAGATAATCGTCCGCACCCGACATCAGTAAGTCTACCTTGTTATCCAGCGCATCTTTAGCGGATACTACAATGATTGGTATTTTCGTGAAGCTGCGCAGCTCTTTTAATACATCTTCGCCGCATTTGCCGGGGAGCATTAAATCAAGCAGCACGAGGTCGATGCTTTCATTTTTTGCATAGAGCAATCCCTCCGTGCCCGAATATGCCTGAATGCACACCGCACCATCTATCCCTCCGATAATAGCATCTCTGATAAGGTCGTTTATTTCTCCGTTGTCCTCAATAATAAGTATCTGCATTGCCTCAAATCCTCTTTATATCTATAATAATCTTGAATACGTTCTCAGTTAATTCCGCGCGAATTTGCCCGCCCATACGCTCTACCAACTGTTTGGCGATAAACAAGCCCAAGCCTGTAGAACCCTTTTGACGAGAGACGTCTGCCTTATAAAATCGTTCAAATACTCGGGAAACGTCAATTTCATCATTTGTTGAAATTCCGTTACCCACCGATATTTCCGCAAATTCTCCACGTGGACGCATTGTTATAAATAAATCTCTCTCACCGTGAATCAATGCGTTTTTTATAATGTTTTGCAGCACTCGTTTCATCCCCGCAAGATTTGCATTTGCCGTCAATATTTCGTCCGGAATATTCACCTCAGGCTCAAATCCCGAATTCACTATGTCATTGTAAAATGAGAACATAACATCGCATACGGTTTGCGTCAGATTTATAGGTTCGCACTCTAATGAATATGAGGGATTTTCCAGCTTTACAAATGTGAAAAGCTGCTCGGTCATGTCCTGCAATGCGTGAATTCGACCGCTTATAATCCTGCTGTAATTTTCATTCTGCGCGCTGTCGGTGCAATTTTTCATAAGCTGAAAATATCCGTCCAGAGAGGTGAGAGGGGTGCGGATGTCGTGGGATATGCCCGCGATGGTATCCTTAAATGCCCGCTCGCTGTTCTCCGCCTGAATTTTTATGCGCTTTTTCTCGTCAATCAACCCGTTGATGCAGTCGGTAAGTTCGAGAATCTCTCTGCCGCGCAAATTTGTCGATACCTTTTTATTACTGTGATGTTCGTTGATAAAATCGACTTGACGGCAGATGTCCGCTATCTGCCGTCGAATCGTGACAATATAAATTATGCAAAATATTGCAGTTAATGCCGAAATAGCCGCAATTAGCTCCAATCAAATCATTCCTTAAACGTCTTTTTGGTGAACCTACAACCATTATACACTATAAACGCGACAAATGAAAGCAGCAATGCATGAATTAATATATTATTTTCCATAGGAAGCTCGCCGAAAAAAATTGATTGATACAATGAAATAATCTTAAAAATAAAATCTTGTAAGCCTCCACCCGATTTTATTTGATATCGCGTTTAGATATAACAACAGAGCCAACAATGTTATACACAACAAATGCAACCAATGAAATCACCAAAGCACGAATTACAGGCTCATTCTGCATAATGGAATTGCCGGGAACGTCGGTCTGAAAATTTAATTGATACAGCGAGGGAATGTAATCTTCGATTGCAACTTCGGCAGAAAGCCACTCACTGAGCTTACTGTCGGTAGCAGCAATAAGAGAAGACATAATATTGGTCGAACACAGTACTATATAAACGATTGCGGGAATCTTACTTCCGCTAAGTTCAGTGATAAATGCCGCCGCCAATCCGATTACTGTCAACAGGCAATACTCGCCCAACAGGTACAGTACAAATTCCTTTATATATACAAATTCAAAATTATTGACCCAAGTATTTGCGGCAATTAATGTCACAGCAACGGTAACAGCCACCAGAATGGCAGTGTACACTATTACACAAGCTGCCTTTGCCGCTTGAAAATAATATCTGTGCCTTACTCTGCCGATAACATTCTTGCAGAAGCCGTTCTTGTAAAATTCACCTACAAAACAGGCGATAAATATAACAACAAACACCACGCAAAATGATATGAATGAACTGCATACACTGCTCGGACAGGCAACGGAGGTATTCTCAAGTCTCATCGATACAGTCCATCCGTCTCCACTCTGTTGTGAAACCATAGCAGATTCCGTCTGGATTTCAAACGCCTCATTTATTACAGGTGTCAGAATATACAGCAGTCCTGCTACCAATACAGCGCACACAGCTATTGTAATATAGAAGCTGCGGGTCTTGAACATTCTTGATATTTCCATTCGTATTACATTCAACATAAATATGCACCTCCGCTCAGTTAGCCTTGCTTATCAGTTCTATGAAATAATCTTCGAGGCTCTCGTTCTTTCTGCCCATTGACTGCACAGGAATTCCCGCTTTGCTCAGATTTGCATTTATAAGAGCACTGTCTTCAACTCGGTTGAGCACGTGGATTGTTTGTTTATCTACAACCTTGTAGCTGATGCCGCCAAGCTCATCCAGCACCACACATGCCTGTTCGGGTGTATCAGTGACGATTTCCAGACGCTCGGCGCATTTATCCATAAGCTCACTGCGGCTGAGCTGTTCCAAAAGCTTGCCGTTGTTGATAATACCGTAATGCGTTGCGATTTTGGAGAGTTCCTCAAGGATATGGCTCGAAATAACAATCGTGACATTCTGCTCATGGTTGATTTTTTGTATAATATCGCGCACCTCGATAATGCCCTGCGGGTCAAGACCGTTAATAGGCTCGTCGAGAACGAGCAGGTCCGGCTCGCCTACCATCGCCATTGCAATTCCAAGACGCTGTTTCATACCGAGCGAGAAATTGCCGACTGCCTTTTTGCCCACATAATCCAATCCGACGAGAGCGAGCTTCTGATTGATGTAGTCCTTGGAATGAACGCCGCAACACATTGCTTTGAGTTTAAGATTTTCAAAGGCGTTCATATTTTTGTAAATACCCGGCTGCTCAATCAGACATCCCACACGCTCAAACGCCGTGTTGATTTTTCCGTTTGCCGAGCTCATGTCCATAAGCTCCATTTCTCCTGACGTCGGCTTTGCCAATCCCGAAATCATTCGGAGAAATGTGGTTTTGCCCGCACCGTTGCGACCGATCAATCCGTAAATCGCGCCGCGCTCAATCTGAATTGAAATTCCGTCAACAGCCTTCTGCTGTTTGAATTGTTTGGTAAGCAAGTTGGTTTTCAAAATGTACTCCATTGCTAAAATCCTCCTTTTGTAGTTGATACATCGTTGTAATCGCCGATTACGGTAATTATAATAAAGCATAGAGTTTATAACATCGCAAAGAAAAGTTTAAGAAAAGTTAAAGACAAACAATTTCACAAAAACAACCGCTGTATCCGAAGTTAAAAATCGAATACAGCGGTTAAATTTTCACAGAATTCTTTAAGACAATATAATGTCGACGGCTTTCGGCTCATTTAATATCCAATCGCAAAACGTGATTATTAAGGAAGCTCTGATTAAATTTGGGCAAGCTTCAATCTTCTGCTGTGACCTGTGTATCGCTGGTAATCTTAGTGCAAAATGAATTCAAAGAATCAGAATACCATGTGCCAAATACAAGAATTTTCCTCTTATGGTTATTGAAAACAAAGCTGCGAACTTTTCTGTAAAGCTTTGGTTTATCAAAGTTCATTACAAATCTGTATTCCGTATTGTTGTAGGTAGCAAACATGTATATCTGCAAGTTTTCGGAATAATACCCCGGCAGCTTTATTTTTCCTTTCATTGTAGCTTCTTCTCCGTTTTTAACCGGTGGCGGCGGGGGTGCTATTCTCATCATAAAAAGTCATCCTTTCTGCGCTGATTTTATATTAAATTATATCACATCGAGGTGACTTTATCAAGCACTGATTTTATTTGTTAACAAAATTATGTTATATATATTTAACATAAAGCTAAAAAACTTTACTCTAGGCATATAATAAAGCCCCCTTTTTATTAACTGATTAAAATAATAAAAGGGGGGAAATGGAAAGGTTGAACGAAAAACATGCCGAATTTACGTTAAAATAAAATTTAGATAATAAATAAGAGATAATAGATAATATATAATAGAACAACAGCGCCGAAATCCATCTTAAACTATTATCCGTTATTTTTTATCTATTATCTCTTATCTTAGCACCATTAGGTGCGCTGTTGGTGCGCCTGACAGGACTTGAACCTGCACCCTCGCGGAACGGTTCCTAAAACCGTCGTGTCTGCCTATTCCACCACAAGCGCATATTTATTTTATGTTCTTTAATTATATCACATGCAAACAAAATAATCAAGAATTTTATCTTATATTTTTTATTTTTCAAAAAATATTAATTTGACATAAACTTAATTTGTAATTTTATTGCGGCGTCTTTCGTACTATATATATGAAGCAATACATGATTCCGTAGAAGTACAGAAAGCCGAGGTGTTTCCTTTTTGCCGATAATTGAATTTATCAATCAGCATATATTATGGGGTGTGCCAATGTTGCTTATTATGCTCTTTACAGGCGCACACCTTACTGCGGCTACACAAGGTATGATTTTCAGACGTTTCGGAACGATGATAAAATATACCGCAGGCACGATATTTGCTAAGAGCAAGTCCGGCAGCAGCGGTTCAATTACTCCATTTCAGGCAGTATCCACTGCGCTTGCGGCAACTGTTGGTACAGGCAATATAGCAGGGGTTTCGGCGGCGATTGCTGTTGGAGGTCCGGGCGCAGTTTTTTGGATGTGGATTCCGGCATTGCTCGGAATGGTGACAAAATACAGCGAAGTTACTTTAGCCGTAGCATATCGCAGGCAAAACAAGCAGGGAGAGCGTATCGGCGGCGCAATGTATTACATAGCCGACGGGCTGGGGCGCAGAAAGCCGGCTATATTTTTCAGCATATGTGGATGTATCTGCGCATTTGGAATAGGCAACATGGTGCAGATAAACTCTCTCTCAAATGCTGTAACTTCTACATTCGGTCTAAATTCCGCCGCTGTCGGCATAATTACGGCACTGCTTGCCGCCGTTGTTTTGTCCGGAGGAATCAAGCGAATCGCCGCATCAACAGAAATTATAGTGCCGTTTATGGCGGCGTTCTATATTATGGGAACGATAATCGTGCTGTGTGTTAATATAAAAGAAGTTCCAAATGCATTGTTACTTATATTCAAATGCGCCTTTACTGATACTGCGGCACGCGGCGGCTTTGCGGGGGCATCGGTAATGATGGCTATGCGAATAGGCACAGCGCGCGGAGTATTTACCAACGAGGCCGGATTGGGCAGCGCACCGACTGCACATGCTGCCGCAGAAACCGATCATCCATCACGGCAGGGCTTGTGGGGGGCTTTTGAGGTGTTTTTGGACACCATAGTTATGTGCACACTTACTGCACTGGCAATTCTTACATCAGGTGTATGGACATTCAACGGGTTATCAGAAACAGAATTCACACAGGCTGCATTTGCAAAATCCTTTAATGGCGGTGGGTATATAGTAACACTCTGTCTTATTGTGTTTGCTTTTGAAACTGTTATCGCGTGGTATTATTACGGTGAAAAATTCTTGGAGTTTGTCGCAGGCGGCAGATTTAAAAAATTTTATCTTGCGTTATATCTGCTTGTAATTGTGGCGGGAAGCATTGCGCCGGTATCGGTAGTATGGGAACTTGCGGATTTTGTCAACGGGCTTATGGCTCTTCCCAATCTTTTAGCCTTGAACCTGCTTGCACCCGCAGTCAGACGGCTGACAGAGGATTTTTTTTCAAATCCACATGAAATACGGCTGAAACAGCCAATGTTGCATGATTTACCAAAAAATAAAAGGGTACGTTGATATAATAAAAATATAATCCATTTTTAAGGGAGATATATTTTTATATTCTATTGACATTTATTATACTCTAATATAAAATAAATTATGAATTTTTTATATATTAGCTCAATAATTTTTTAAGGAAGGTTATCCACATGAAAGAAAATAAAAATCAGGTTTCCTCCGCAAGTGACGTTCTTGACAGCCTTCTCGCCGGTTTTAAAAGCGATATAGAAAGCACCCTTGGCAGTGATACCGGAAATTTTAATCAAATGATCATGCCTGAGCCTATCGTGGCTAAAGATGATACGCATGAGACCCAAAATGTTCCTGAATCAAATAACACTGAAACAGAGTTGAGAGTAAAGTTTAATCCGTATAAATAAAGCGAGCCTTTGTTAAATTCTGCTATTCTGAGTTGATGCGTTTGCGACACATATAATAGTGCAAGCTATAAAATCTTCCAAAATAAAATTTTTTTAAAATAAAAATCCAACCGAATGGAATTTTTTAAGGTTGTATAATAAGAGGGGATGTAAATGGAACATAAATTGGCTGATGAGCTTATCGAAGCCGTTGCTCACGGCGATATGGGAGCTTTGGAAATCTTGTATTACCACATGTATCGTGAGATATATCTGTATATCTTTTCTCTGGTTCACAATAGATGCGAGGCTGAGGATCTTGCTCAGGATACATTCATGCGTGTATACAAATACGCTCCTAACTTCACGCCACAGGGCAAAGGCAAATCATGGATATATAAAATCGCCAACCATCTCGCCCTTACATACCTAAAAAGCAACCGCAATGCAACATCAATTTCAGAAATAACTCCCTTCGATTCAGGCTTGGAGGAAAATGCTGTGAACTCGCAGGCTTTGTTGTCGGCAATAAACAAGATTTCCGACAGTGAGCAGCAGATTGTGTTAATGCATGCGGTTTCCGGTCTTACGCTCGGGGAAATCGCTGAAATTACCAATCTTCCTCTTGGTACAGTAAAGTGGAAGCACGCAAATGCGCTCAAAAAACTCAGAAAAATTTTGGGCGAAAATTTCATTTGAAGGAGGCGGCAAAGTGAAAAAAGAGAATTTCGATGATAAAATCGGAAGTTTAATCAGGCAATCTGCGGATAAAATTACACCGCCGCCTTTTTATTCGGTTCTGGAAAAAATTGCCCGCAATGATTCTATTGAGGACTACGAGAGTGCTTTTTCGGCGCATAGTGATAAAAGAAATCATACAGCATTAAAAATCACAGGCATTGCCGCAGCGTTGATAGGCTTATTGGCTGTAGGCGGAGTGGCGGTTATTAACATGAACGGTTCAATGGAAAAATCCACAGCGGCTGATACAAGCTATGAGTTCTCGGAGGAGCACAATGGTGTAACGTCCTCATCCGAAGAGGATATGGTTTCGGAGTCGGATACGCTTGACTGCTTTAGCAGCAACACAAGCGATTATAAATAACTTATCTAAGAATACACTGAATAAGTCGGATTCTACCTTGAATTTCACGGTAGAATCCGACTTATTCATCGTTTCCTTATAAACAATTTACCGGTTTTTCTTCTCATTGGTACAGTCATGCTGCTTTTTTCTCTCATCAACCATGCCTACGAACCATTCGACCATGGATGGATCCTGATGAGAGAAGAAGGCGCTTTCATTTTTATCCAAAGCCGAAATAGCGGTCATAGCTTCATCGGACAGCGCAAAGTCAAACACATTGAAATTTTCTTCCATACGCTCGATGTGGGTTGATTTAGGAATCACAACCACTCCGCGCTGGATATTCCAGCGAAGCATAACCTGTGCCGCTGTTTTTCCGGATTTTTTGCCGATTTGCGAAATGACCGGATTGTCAAATGTACCT
>JAQXFQ010000111.1 GCA_029005175.1 Bacillota bacterium | reverse complement strand
AGCGAAATCCGACAGCAATATCTATGTCACTTTCGCCAAAGTAAGCGGCGCTTATAAATACAATCTTTATCGCTCGGTTGACGGCGGTGAATTCACTCAGATCGCTGTAATCACCGGCAGATACACCGACAAAAACACCATACCCGGCAAGACATACACCTACAAGCTGGCTTCGGTCAGGGGCAATATCATAACCGACTGTTCGCCCGCAGCCTCCGCAGTCTGCTATATTGCGGCGCCCAATATTTACAGCGCGTCATCCACCGGTTACAATTCCGTCACGGTCAAATGGAACAGAGTAACCAACGCAACTGAATACAAAATTTACCGCTCAACCGAAGAAAACGACGGCTACACCTGCATTGGCACGGTAAATTCACGCACATACAAATTCACCGCAGGCGGTCTTGACACCGGCACGACCTATTATTTCAGAGTCGCCGCAGGCAAAGCGTCGGGCGGTGACACAGGCTGCTCTGATATGGGCTGCGTAAAATCCGCCGTTCCCTCACTCAATTCCGCGACAAAAATTTGGGGCAGCCCCGTGGGCAAGTCGGCAATATTTGTGGAATGGAGCAATGTCGCGGGTGCCGACGGATACGAGCTTTATGCCGCAAGGTCGGGGCAGTCGATGACATTGCTTGAGGACTGCGATAAGTACTACTACTCACACAAAAATCTCACTACAGGTGATAAATATTCCTACCGGGTGCGAGCCTACAGACTGGTAAACGGCAGCAAGGTCTACAGCGGCTACTCAAAAACTATTGCCGCCACTGTACCCAAAACCCTTTCCAATTCAACCTATTCGTGGTCATATGCAAACAAGGTCGTTAATAATCAGACACCTGATAATTTGATAAAAGCTCAGGAAAAAGCCGGCAATATTCAAACCTTGTTCGTGGGTGACACCACTCGCAAGGTAATTTACCTCACAATGGACTGCGGCAATCCCTCCCCAAATTCCGATAAAAACCTCAACACCCTCAAGGAAAAGAACGTAAAAGCAACCTTCTTTGTAGCCTTGCCCTACGCTAAGGGCAGTCATGCTCAGATTCAGCGCATGATAAATGAGGGGCACATCGTGGGAAATCACACCAAGAGTCACATTCGCCTTAACAAAGCGTCTTCCTCAGTCATTCAGACTCAAGTCAAAACTCTGGAAAATTATATTTACGATAACTTCAATTATCGCACGAAATATTTCAGATATCCCTACGGATCCTTCTCGCAGGCATCGCAGAATGAATTGATTCAAATGGGTTACACTTCGGCAGGCTGGAGCTTTGCTTATAATGATTATTCATCCCGCCAGCCATCACCGTCATATGCTCTCAATCTAATTACCAAAAACATTCATCCCGGCGCTATATTCCTGCTGCACATGGACAGCGATACAAACACGGCTATTCTCGGCGATTTCATCGACAAGGCAAGAGAAATGGGATATGAATTTGAAACTCTGGACGATATAGAGATATAACTTACAGCCAAAACAGGCGGTCAGGTTAACGATATAACCACCCTGACCGCCTGTTTTTTGCGTTCTCTTACGTTTTATTACATATAATTATATTTTGCAAATAAAATACAATTCGGAATATTTTTACTACTGGTCAGGCAATAATACTAATCTTCAATAAAAGTACGACAAAAAATCTTCGCAAAAAACCATATACGCAAGTTTTTTGCTCGATTTTTTTGTACTTTTTTAATTGAATATTAGTATAAGAATTTATATCCGTTGGATGTGGCGTGGTCTATAAAGTCACCCAATATCTCAGCATTAGTGGGCGAAACAGCGTGCAGCAGGTAAATCGCGCCGCAGTGCAGACGCTCGTTAAGCTTATTCAGCGAAGCGGTTGGATCGCCGGGATTTTTGGCGTCCCAATCCTTGTAGGCGAAGCTCCATAACATCGTCTTATAGCCCATTTCCTTGGCCACAGCGAGCGTTTGCTCCGAAAATTCTCCCATAGGCGGTCGCAAAACCGTCATCTCATAGTTGTAATTCTGCTTGACAAAATCATGCAGCTCACTTATCTCTTTGCGGCAGGTATCAAGAGATTTTTCGGGCATGGAATAATGCTTCCACGTGTGGTTGCCCACTGTGTGCCCCTCCGCAATCATCCGCTTCATCAATTCCGGCTCTGATTTCGCATAATCACCGGTCACGAAAAAAGTTGCCTTGACATTTTTCTCCTTGAGCACATCGAGAATCTTGGCGGTATAGCCGTTTTCGTATCCCTCATCAAATGTCAGATAAAGCGTTTTTTTACCCGATAAATCAATAAAGTCAGCGTTTAAGTGACCATACTTATTCTGAGCTGACACCGCGTCCTCAGGGCGATTCTGCGAGTCAAATCTCAGCCCCTGTCCCCAGCCGATTTTTTTATTGCTTAGCGAGCCAATATCAATCGGCGGCTCAGAGGATACGGGTTCGGTTCGGGAAGTGGTTGTTGCCTTTTTAGGCTGAGTGGCTGCGGCATTTTTTTTACCGCCGGCGGCAAAGGTCTTATATATCGAGCCTGCGCAAAACAGCGCAGACGCCGCCGCAAGGCAAATCGTTGCCAACGTGATAACTCTTTTTTTCAAAATTCAATTCACTCCTTTTTTATCATTCTTCCGGCCGCATATTTCAGCAGCCATTATTATTTTCCCCACATCAAATCCGCTGATTACAAAAAACTCGCCCTGCATTATTTTTTCAGAAAATGCAGGGCGAGTCTTTAATTTAGCCATTGGCAAAATTTTCGCAAAAATATTCCAAATTGTAATAATCATTGTAAATAATACTTTTTCAAGCGTTCAGCGGTAATGCTGTCAATCAGGCAGTCCATCTGCAAACCGTCGGCGGTATATTCCTCGCTGAATATAGTGCCGTTTTCGCGCACCAATGCCGACGCGCCTATATCGCTGAACGGAAACAGCAGGCAGGTGCGTACCTTTTTGACGGGCAGCGCCTCCTCAATCGCCGACAACAGCGCGTCAAAGCCCTCTCGGTTTTTCGCGCTTATCCTGACGCCGTCAATCCCGAGTACCGCGTCTTTATCCGCCGCGTCAATTTTATTCATAACCGTAATAATCGGCTTGTTCTCCACACCTAAATCCGCCAGCAGTTCATTTGTAATGCGCAGGTGATCGCGAAACGACGGCGACGAGCTGTCGCACACATTCAAAATAATATCCGCCTGCACAGCCTCCTCCAGCGTTGACTTGAATGCCTCGATAAGATGGTGCGGCAGCCGTCGGATAAATCCTACTGTATCTACCAGCATTACGCTGCTGCCCGACGGCAGTTCGAGAGCACGTGCGGTGGGGTCGAGCGTGGCAAAGAGCATATCCTCCGACAATACGCCCGCATCAGTCAGTGCGTTGAGCAACGTGGATTTTCCCGCATTTGTGTATCCCACTATCGCCACGGTGATGATTCCGTCACGCTTGCGGCGTTCACGCTGACGTCCGCGCTGTTTGGCAACCTCGTCAAGCTTTTCCTTAAGCGCGTCTATGCGCCTGTGGATGTGTCTTCTGTCAGTTTCCAGCTTGGATTCACCCGGTCCGCGCGTACCTATACCGCCGCCCAGACGGCTCATTGCAATTCCCTTGCCGGTCAGTCGCGGAAGCATGTACCGAAGCTGCGCAAGCTCTACCTGCAGCTTGCCTTCGTTTGACCGCGCGCGCCCCGCAAAAATATCGAGAATCAGCATAGTGCGGTCGATTGTACGCACATCGGTGGCTTCTTCTATATTTCTCATCTGCACGGGCGAAAGCTCGCGGTCAAATATAATCAGGTTTACGTCATTATTTCGGCAGAACTCCGCCATGTCGTTGAGACAGCCCGAGCCTACGCAGGTGGCGGGTTCGGGTGAGGGACGCTTCTGGGTAATCACGCCTGCGACGGTCGCGCCGGCAGTGTGCGCAAGTTCCCTTAATTCCTCCATAGACTCCTCGGTATCGCTCTCACCGAGGTCAAGTCCCGCCAGCAGGACTATAGTTTCTTCATTTTTAGTTTCATGCAATTCCATATAATCATCCTTATTTTTTCCGGGATATGGTGTAATTGTAAATCATAATTTAGCTGATTGACGTCCACTCGAAAATCAAAGATTTTCTTGTTAATTTTTTTAGGAGCTTCGCATGGGTGCTTTTTCTATTTTAAGTCTTTGCTACACTTTAGTTTTGTAGGGGCTTTGCCTCAGCCATTCGCAGAATGGCTGTTACGACATCCACAATGGGCGCTGCCCCTTGACCCCGCCAAGAGGGCCGCCGCCATTCAAGGAATGGCGGTCTCCCTTTGGATTCCCATTGTAGGTGTCCTACTTTAGTGCTACTGTAAATTATAATTTACCTACTCAAAAAACGACAGCACTACGCGGCTGAATTCCTCCGGATTGTCCATGAACATGCTGTGACCTGTATTCTCCACCGTGACAAATTCCTTATCCGGCGCGGTGACGGTATCGTAATACTCCTTTGCAAGCTCCTGTGGCACTGCGCAATCATCCGAACCGGCTATATAATACACAGGAAATTCGTATTCGCTCCCCATCTCATTCAAATCAAAGCCGAAAAACGCATATTCCATAAGAGCCCTCTGCGACGCAAAAAATTCAGATGTATTCGTCATCTGCATAAACCAGCCTACGTCCTGCATATTCATCTGCGGCGAGGTCAGTCCTGTCCACATCTGCCCCATTGAGGACATCTCTCCCTCACAGGCAAGATATTTCGACGACAAAGACGCGGCAGTCATTAAATCATCAATGCTCATATCATCGTAATCGCTGACATCACGCATGCGGCTGAGCGTGGCTTCCAGCTCCTCTGCGTCTTTTTTGTTCTTGGACGAAGCGACCGCAAGCGCTTTCTCTCCTATAACAATTTTGCCATCAAAAAGATTGCTTATGCATTGGCTGACGCCTATGTAAGCCGACACCTTCCCGGGGTGGTTCTTTGCGTACACCGTTCCGAGAATCGTGCCCCACGAGTGCCCCATAATCACAACCTTATCCTGCCCGAAACGCTCGCAGGCATAGTCAACTATAGCGTCCAGGTCGCGTTCCAGCTGCTCAACCGTGAGATTTTCAAAACTCTTGCCGTTTGCGTAATATGTCCGTCCGCAGCCGCGCTGGTCGTAATTGATAACAGTGAACTTTTCCTCTATAGGCTGCTGATAATAGGGCGCGACATATCCCATAGGGCTTGCCGGTCCGCCGTGGACGAATATCATCACGGGGTTTGAGGTATCCTCGCCGCGGATATTGATATACTGCTGTATGCCGTTGATTTCGATGTATTGGCTCTCGTCAATGCCATCCGATGATTTGATTTTGTACTTCGAGCCGTTGACCGCCCGAATGGTAAATATCACAATCGCAAAGATAACGATAATTCCCACCAGGACAGCCAGAATAATTCCTGCTATTTTCATGATTTTTTTCAGCATCTCCATTCTTGATTACTCCTCTCTGCAAGCCTGAACAATCGGCGCGATGCTCTCCCGGCTCATAAAATCCACCGACTTGCCGTAGGTGTCAATTATAACCCTCTCGTTCTCGGTAATCTGTTCGCTCGGCTTATCCTTGAGCATTTTGCACATCATTCCGAGCATTGTTTTGTCAAAAAAGCCCAGCCTGCCGTAATCCACGCCGCCGCGCAGGTGGAATATCTTTGCGCTCCGCAGATTTTCGGGGAGCTTTGAGCGTATCGCCGCGTCAATTTTTTCCATCTCGGCGGCGTCCTCGGGGTTGGATATTCCGCAAGTGAAGATTATCAGCTTTTTTCCGTTGAGCATATCGCTGTGTTTCGATATATAATCAATACCACGCACATTGCCTGCCAGCATTGAGCCGCCGAAGATTACGGTATCGCTTTCAAACAGGCTGAATGGTCTGACATGCCTGACGTCGCTCACACCCGCGCCTGCTTCATCGGCAATCCAGCGCGCGTATTTCTCGGTAGTGCCGTATTTTGAGGCATAAATAACAATAGCTTTTTTCATTTTAAGCAATCCCTTTCTGATTTTTGGGTTTTAATTTTCTTTAATATCGGCTCTGCGATAAAGCAATGTGTATACAAATGCCGCCAAAATTAATATGTGAAGCACGATGTGATACAAATCGGGAATATAAATATTATTCGATTCGATAATCTTAACCGCACCGTCAAAATATTGTATCTTACCCTCACCGCCTCCAAATATCGTAAACCACCAGTGGGACATAAACTGTGTGACAAACCACATCGCAAGCCAGATTGACAGAATGATTTTACCTATTTTGTCTTTAAACAGGAACAGAGCAAACGCCGCCGCATAAATCACAAAAAATATTCCGTCATCTGCATAAGAACGCGCTACAAGGTATTTATCTCCGAAATACAGTCCTGTCATGTCCAATGTAAACCACAAGAGCAAGCATATATTTGCAATAATTGAAACTCTTTTGCTAACCTTCATATTTTGATCCCTTTCATTTATCTAATGTTTCATACAGCACGTCCAAAGCCTTTTCGCCGTCGCACTCTATATCGGGCATTACAAGAATATCTTTGCTATCATTGTCCGCTCTGAAAAACTGCTTGGTGGACAACTGAAAGCACAGTCCCGAATTCGGCATTGAAAAGGTCGATATATCGCCGTAGCAGTTGGGAGTGTTTCCGGGAGGCTCGCCTATAATACTGCCGAGCCTGTTGTCCTTGATATACTGCGCAAACAGCATGGAGGAGGAAAAGCTGCTTGTGTCTGTCAGCAGAAACACATCGCCGTCAAAGGTCAGATCGCTGTATTTTTCATTAATTACCATACCGTCTCCAAGGGAAATATTAAACACACCGAAACGCCATTTGCATGTGCCCCCCAAATATTGTTCTATATCCAGATAACGTATAAATTCATTTGCCACAAGAGAATTGCCGCCGCCGTTGCCGCGAATATCCACCGCCACATTGCGGATTCCTTTCGCCTTGACCTCAGTGAACATATCTTTCAGGCAATTTATATACTGCTCGTTATAATTGCAGGAGGTCAGAGTCAATAAGGCAAGGCTTTTTTCCTCATCTATCCTGTAGCTTACGAAATCCTCATCTTCATCATCAAGATATGCCTTGTTGTATTCGAGATATTTGTCATAGGTAATAAAATCGCTCGCCGTGTATCTGTCGGTTTCACGCTCGCCCTCGTCATTCTGCCATGTGTAGGTTATGCCGTTCGGGTCAAGTCCGAGGAAATCCAGCCCGCTCAGAACGCAAACCTCGCTTGAAAGCTGCTCCATGCCCCAGCTTTTCACTTCATAGGAAAACAGCGATTTTTTCTCATCAAAAATACTCTCCAATGTGCGTCCGTTTATCTCGACCAAATGCCAGCCCTCCGCATTGCGCTTTGGTACCGTTTTCAGATAATGTTCGTACCAGTATCCCCATGCTGTGGTGTGTCCGTCACTCAGCACCGACAGAATGCTCTGAACCTCGCGGCGCAGGGTATTCACTGTAATTTCGTCCGCGTTCTGCAATCTTGCAATCGCCGCGTCATAGCTCTGCTGAACCACGTCGGGCGTGCCGCTCATAAAAAGCGGGTGGCACTTATTGAGATAATGCATCATGTAATCAACGTCAGCCTTTGCCTGAGCGTAGGTAATTACAGTATCGTAAGCCTGAGTATCGTCGCAGTAACGGCACATCATTGAATTCCAATAGGGATTGCAGTAAGAGCCGAAAAGCGAAAGGCATATCGCCAAAACTGAGAAAATCGGCAATATAATTTTAGCCGCTAATTTGGTTTTGAATTTCACGAAATAAACCACATTTATCGCCACAAGCACCAATGCCGTAATCAAAATAACCCATTCGGGAAATCTGCACACCCAAAGATTCAGCGGAATCAATCCGACAATCCCGACCGCCAGCAGAATATCTGCCGCTAATAATATTTTTTGTTTCGTATGTTTCATATGTTTCATAACACCATACTCCTTAAGCTTTAATTTTGATTACATTATAGTTATTTCAAAATTAAAAGTCCACCACTTGCACCTTGAACTTTGTCAGCCTCAGGTTGACACGGGGTTATTTCCCGCATTTTTCATAGAATTCACATGTCCTGCTCATCAAATCGGCGTTGGGTTTATTGTACAAATGCTTGTCAATGCCGCTGATGAATCCGCTTAGAACATCATCAGGTACATTATTATGATACTGCTCACGCAGAGCCTCCCTTTCATCATCAACCTCACTGCGGTAGCTTTTTTCCCGCTCTATTTTGCTTTCAAATATATCGTTGTGTCCCGACTCAGGCTCGAAGTAATATTCCACATTCGGGTTTGTTATTTCATCTCGGTTGCAGTAAATCGATGCGTCAAACACCATTTCATCCTTGCCGCCCTGCACTATCAGCACGGGGACGTCGGATTTATTTATGCCGCCTATACCTGTCAGACCCATGTTATCGCCTACCTCGGTCCACTGCCAGAATGCCGCGAACGGATACTCGGCGTATCCCGGCAGACCCATGAAGTTGTCTATGTATTCGAGCAGCATTTCGTTAAAATCGCTGTATCCCGCACAGCTGACGACGCCCGCAATATCGTGGTCGTAATTCAGCACGGCGGTGACGGCATAGCCTCCCCAGCTGTGACCGAAAAGATAAACCGGCATGCCATTAAACGCCGACGTGCTTTCCACATATTCAAGCGCATGATGCAAATCAAGCGCGGACTGGGCTAAGCTCTTAGTTCCGTCGCCGTCGCTGGTTGCCGTACCTGTGCAGTTGTACATCATCACCTGATAGCCATTCTCCACCAAGTAAATCATTTCGGGGAAGTAGTCGTTCATCACTCCGCCTATGCCGTGCGCTATGACAACAAGCCCCTTGTCGCTCTTTTCGCCGAATACATACCCGCGCAGGGTGTTGCCCTCTGACTCAAATTCAATAGCGCGCTTTGGCATATCGCCCAGATCGTCCGGCGAAAACGCCACGGAACAATTGTAATCACGCTCCTCGACCCTGCCGAACATCTGACTGTAAAGCACCTTGCACGCCACAAATGAAATCACAACGAAAAGTACAATCACTGCCGAAAGTGTGATTCCCGTAATTTTAGCTATTCTCTTGCCGGTCATGGGTTTTTTGGTTTTTTCTGATTTTTTCATTGTGCTGCCTCCTGTAATTTATTGAGGAACTCCAAACTCTCCTCATATATTTTTTTGTATTCTATGTCGTGCACATAATGTGAGCATTCCAGCTCTACATAACTGCCGTTGTGCTTATCTTTGAGGTAATCCTCAATGTAACCGCGCCATGCTTCCTTATCGTAGCCTGTGCCCTCGCCGTTGGAAACAAAAAACAGCATCGGCACATCTGTATCGTCAATTTTCGCCAGCTTTGCGGCGTTTTCCTTAACACATTTGGTTTCGTTTATCATGGAGTCGGTCATGGTTCGCCTGTAAAAAACCGCCCTGTAAAGCTCCTTTTCGTCCTCGGTAAGAGTGCCGTATTTAATAGCCGCCGAGTTATCCACAATAGAGGGGAAAAATCTCACTATACCCGACTCCACACCGAATTTTGCTATGCTTTGACCTAAACCGCTTATATTCATATCAGCATACGCCTGCGGTACGGCGGGGTCAAGTCCGACAATGCCCCTGACCTCATCGGGATATTTATTCGCCCAATACACCGCCTCTATGCCCGACATTGAGTGGGGAAACAGCACATATCCGCCGCTGACGCCCGCCTTTTGCAGAGCCGTTCTCGTTTCGTCGAGCATGGTGTCAATGTCGCGCGAACATCCGCTTATCTCGCTGAAGCCGTAGCCCGCCTTTTCCACTACGGCAATTCTGTAATCCTTTTCAAAAAGCGAATACAGGCTCTTGAAATCCAGCGTTGGGGAGCATGTGCCTGCGCCAGACATGAAAACCAGCGTAAGCTCTCCCGATTGATTTCCCGCAGTGTAAACATTCATCTCGTGACCGTCCACCTCAACCGGCGTTCCGTTGGTCTTAAAAATCTCATTTTCTTTGCCAAGCTGAATTTTGTGGTTTACATAGCTTATCACCAAAAATACCAATATCACCGCAATTATCACCAAAAGCACGATGCCTATTATTTTCAAATATTTCATTGCGCGGTTTCCTCCGTTTTGCTTTTAATTTTCTTTATTCCCAGCATATTGCGCAAAATCGGTATGCGCTTTACCACCTCGTAACACAAAACCGTAAGCGCAAAGCTTCCAAGCATAATTATTGCTATCTGAATATAAATATTATCCACGGCTCTTACAGTGTAATAAGCAATCGCCACCAGAATAGACTGGTGCAAAACGTATATCGGAAAGGACGCGGCATTAAAATATCCGGTAAATCCACTGTCCTTGTTCAAAAACCGTTTCCCAAATGCCAGCATGAACAGCGTTCCTGTCCAAGCCACGAAATTAACGAAGAAATCGCCGTAATATCTCGTCTTAAAATACGCGACGACAAGTATAACATCTGCGACAACGAATATTGCCGCCAGCAGGCCTGTGTTTTTCTCCAGTTTATCCATTACATCGTCATTTCTAAGCACATAATATCCCAGCAAATACAAGGCAAGACCCTTGCCTATACTGTAGCCGCCGATATTGCCTACATAATACATAACCCAAACAATTACAAACATCGCGATAATTGCCGGTAATTTCAGCTTTGAAATCTTATTTTCTACCCGTTCATACGGCAAGAAGTGAATTATTATCATGGCTATCAGCGATATTATAAACAAAAACAGGATAAACCACAGCTGTCCCGGAGTAAACGCACCGTCGTAGCCGCTGAAATCTGTGAGATGGGTAAAGAAATATTTTAAATTATCAAAATATCCGCCCTCATATCCAAAGAAAAACTTCCTGGCATATAGGGTTTGCACAGGCACCAGAAACGCAGTGCCAAACACAAACGGCACCAGCAGCTTTTCTATTCTCTCGATGACGAAGCCCTTTGCGCCTCTCTTTTTCATCGAATATCCTGCAGTCATACCCGCAATTGTAAACAACAGCGGCATAAACCATGCATTGACTACGATCATCAGCGAGGACAGTATTCTGCTTTCCTCTACCCACACATAAAACCGAGTGCCGTAGTCATTCCATATCATAAATGTATGTACAGGAAAAAGCAGAAAAATGACGAATATCCTCAGATTGTCCAGGTAGTGCTTTCTCATACATTGACCTCCAAAGATTCATTAAAATACTAAACGAGCATATATATATATATCTGAACGATAAGGCATAAAATAGAAATTTATCAATCTATCACTAAATTCTCCATTGATTTCTGATTCGTTACCTTTTCACCCAAATAATTCGCCCACTTTTCTGTGAAAAAAGCAAAATATGATATGCATTCTTTTTTTCTTTTTTCATTTAAATGAGGTAAAAATCCCCATAATGTTGATGGCAGACCTATAACAATCAAATAAAGCGGTCCCAAAATAAGCGATTGTACTGTATGACCGTACTCATGCACAAGCAACCTGTCAGACAACTCCTGCATGGTGTATTCATTTTTTAGCTTATCATAAAAATACGGTTCATTTGTAACAAAAACGAACATTCCAAGTGAAACACTGGATTTATCTTTCCATTCTGTTATAACAGCACCGTGGTAAAAATAGTGTTTGTTGCGGATATGCAGTATAAACACCGCCGCACCTATTGCAGACTGTAGAAATCCCCACGTACATTGCCATATGCAATATAAGATTCGTTTCATAGAATCACCCATATAAGATATAATATTTCTAACCTCCTAAGATTAACTACTAACCACACAAAAAAGCAGGGGGCTCAGATTCGCTCTACGCTCCCTGCATTGCACGGGTCTGATTAAATTTTAATTGTTTATAGTTACCTTGCCCATGATGTCGCTCACCTTGATGGTGTAATCGGCAGAGGTGCTGTTGTTATCCACCGACACCTTGCCCAGTATGTCGCTCTGATTTACATTGACCTCGCTGCCCTCGGGAAGGGTTATTTTGACATTGCCCATTACATCGTTTATCTTGCAGTCGGATGTTATTGACTTGTCTGATTCAATATCGACATTGCCCATGATGTCGCTTATCTCGAAATATCCCACACTGCCTTCGACATTGATCTTTCCCGCCGCATTGCTCGCCTTTAAATAATTGAAACGGCCGCTGCTGACATCAATCTCACCCGCAATATTGCCTGCTTTAAATTCCTTGGCGGAAATGCCGCTGAGTATCACCTTGCCTGCAATATCATCGGCAGAAAGCTTATCAAGGCTTATGGAAATTTCGCCCTCCATTCTTCCCGCAATGTCGCAAAGCCTAAGCTCACCGCCGAAGGACGATGGAATTGCAATGGTCATTTCAGGAGTATCGTTCTTTGTTCTCAGCTTCTTAAAGCGTATAACCGCCTCATCGCTCGTTTCGTTGTATCTGAATTCCATATTTGGAACATTCGTTCCGGTCAGATTATTCGCGGAATCAACCACACATGACTCTCTGATTTGACCGTCAAAGATAACATGAATATATTCGTCCTCTGAAGCTACGATAGTGGTGCGGGCAGGAATGTCCTTAATCTCGATTTTGCCGCCGTTTGTGGGGCATGTGATTTCGCCCTCGGCGTGGCTGTCCACCAGCTTGGAATTATCGCTGAAATCGAAAAGCTCAGTAATTGGCTCGTCGTTGATCCTGACTATATCGCTCAATGAAACATACTCTGAAATTTTATCCCACGAGAATTCTCCCAATCCCCGTACTACGCAGCTCACACCCGTCGCGAATGTCACCAGGAATACAACAAACAGTGAAACTGCCGCAATAACTTTCTTAATCAAAACGATCCCTCCATTATCATTTTTTTGCACTCTTTAATGCAGTATTTGATAAGCTTGATAAACAGCTTAGTGCCCTCAACCGACGCCATGATGAGCAATCCCGTCAAGGCGATAAACGACACGCCCATCAGGGTAAGGCCTACGCTCACCCACATGCTGACGCCCGGAATCAAGGTGGCTCCCGCTGTAATCAGACCGACTCCGCTTACGGCAAATCCGATTACCGCGCCGTAAAGCCCCGCAAGCAGTCCGACTATCGTGCTGCCGACGGTCGGTATCAGGATCACACACAGCACTACAACGATTATAATGCCTGTGGTATTGTACCTGCTGCCCGACTGCTGCGGCGCATAATCCTGACGGTCATATGTCACATAGCCGTCGTTCTGCGGCTGTTGATAATTCTGCTGTGAAGTGTAGCTTTGTCCCTGCTGATTGGGCTGCTGCGAAGCGTAGCCCTGTCTCTGCTGAGGCGGTTGCTGCGAAGCGTAACCCTGCCGCTGCTGATTGGGCTGCTGCGAAGCGTAACCCTGCCGCTGCTGATTGGGCTGCTGCGAAGCGTAGCTCTGTCTCTGCTGATAGCTCTGCTGTGCGGCATAATTCGGTCGCTGCGGCTGAGCGTAGTTCGGCTTTTGCGGCTGCTCACCGTCGAGAAATTGAGAAGCTGCGTCATAGGGCGAGCCTAATGCGGAGGCGATCTCCTCCTCTGTCTTGCCGTTTTCCAGTCCCACGCGGAAATGCTCCTCATAATCGCTGATAATGTCGGCTTTTTCCTCCGGACTGAGCGTTACGAGATATTGATTGAGTGCTGTCAGAAACTCTTTTCTGGTCATGTCAGTTAGTCCCTCCGTTGTTTATTAATGTATTGATTTTGGTTGTAAGCTGAGTCCATTCGGTCTTCAGCATATTCATGTAATTGCTCCCCGCCTCGGTGATAACGTAATACTTGCGCGGCGGACCGCCCGAGGCCTCCTCCAGATACGAGGTGACATATCCGTCGTCCCTGAGCCTGCGAAGCACGGGATAAACCGAGCCGTCGCTGACCTCGATGATCTTGGACAAATCGCAGGCCACATCGTAGCCGTAACGGTCGCCGTTTTGCAGCATGGAGAGCACGCAAAGCTCAAGCACGCCTTTTTTGAACTGAATGGTCAAATAATCTTCCCCTTTCCGATATTTTATTTTTTAATCAGTATTTTTTATATTCAAGTATTGTTTTAAGAACAATACCAATATATCACCAATAATTTTATTTGTCAATAGTATTTCCGGAAAAAATTACCGATTATACAAGTTTGGCAAAAACAAATAAAAAAACGCCTGTATTTTTTATCATACAGACGAGTTTTAAACTTAACATTATTTTGAAATCGCTACGAGAAGTTGCTCTACTAATTCATACACATTAGTATAAGGGTTCATAATTTCAATTGAAGAAAAAATAGATTTATTTTCTTTGGCATATTGTTCGTCAAGAAGCTTGGCATTTTCGATTGCTTTTTCTATATCGCCATTACTTATTACTTTTCTAATTATCCCCTTGCTTGCCTTTTTATACTCAACATTCAAATGTTCGGTCAATTTATTATATATTGTTTGTCTTTTATATTCTTCAGTAATATCCTCAAAATGCATAAGCAACCAGACTTCAAACAAAAAATTAGACACAAGCAATTTATAATCATTTGCAGAAGCCGCAGCGTCGTTTATTACTCTCTGTACGTCAGACGGAGCATCACAGTCAAAAGCCAAATATTTTTTATACTTATCAAATTTTCTGTTATTGTGCTCATCCTTCAGAAATTTGTTTGCCGCATTCAATACTCCCTGAGCATTGCCACCGCCCAGCTCTGTTTTTACTTCGACATCATTATACTTATCTTTATTAAGTATATCGGCAAAATAGTCAAAGTAATATTGCTCCGTCTGACCTTCGCAAAAAATAATGATACGTCCGACATATGTTTCCCTTACATAAACTAATCTCTCGCGCGAAAGCTTAGTTCTCGGCATTTTCATCACCGCCTAACAATGCGTCATAATCAAGCACAGGTATTGCACCGTATTTCCCCTGCAAATAATCTTTATTAAAAGTTGCGTCCTCTCTTACTTTTAAATCCGAAAGAGAATACAAGGTCGACTCACCTCGCTCATTTTTATCAACAAATACAATTTCATCTCTGCGGAATTGTTTGAAGTTAAGCAATGAAATATCATGTGTAGTAAAAATTAACTGTGAATCTTTATTCTCGCTCGACTGAAAAATATCGACGATCAGTTTGGTCAAAAGCGGATGCAACCTGGCAGAAAATTCATCCACTATAAAAACGCCGCCTCGCTCAAGCATATCCACGATTCTTTGAATATACAGCAAAAAGCGCAGCGTACCGGTTGATTCCTGTTCAAGTGAAAAATATTTTTCTCCTGTAATATTACCCTTATCGTCAAAGACGTTATGAACTGTATGGAGAACTTTTTTCTTTTTTTCTTCGCCTGTCTTCTGATTTATAACTAACTCTGTCTGTACATCCAAACCTTTAATTCCTACATCAATCATCTGAAGATACCTCTGTACCTTGCTTCGGTATTGATCATCGTCCAGCAGTCTTTTTGAAATACCGTACATTCCGGCAACCCGTTTAACTGTGGATTCAAGCCATATTTCGGAAAATATGTTGTATTCATCAGCAAAAAATTCAATAAAATCCCATAATATTTCTTCTTTGGCATCGTCATCAAGAAAATATTCAAGTACGGCTATATAAAGCCTTTCGGACGGTATTTTTTTATATGCACTTAATTGATTTTGATAATCCTTGCCAAAATTGACATTTGTTCCTTCACGTTCATATACCATTTTGTCGTTTATATAATACCACTCGTTTTTTACCTCTTCAGGAGAGAATTCAAAACCATACTGTATTTTTTTTCCGTTATGATAAAATATAATGTCAAACTCGGAAACATCATCCTGTGAATCAGACAGCAAAAACGGTTCCAATTTCAGCTTATTGCCGCCTAAATGCTCAAGATCCACATTTTCTTTTTTATTTATAAACTGTGAAAAGATGTATTGTTCAAAGAAATACATGGCAAAAATAAGGTTAGACTTACCGCTTGCATTAGCACCATACAAAGCTGTAGTTTTGAGCAAAGCAACGTCCTTATCTACATAAACAACATGTGACGGATGCTGCTTATATGATGTTGCCCGCAAATCAAGAATTACCTCATCTTTAAAAGACATGCAGTTTTTTACCTTAAACATCAATAACATAAAAATTCTCCCTCCATAAACAAAATATAAGCATACTAGTACTAGTACGCTTATATTATAATAAGTTTTGGCAAAAAGTCAATACAAATTACGAGAATTTCGATTTTTGCATCTGACTTTTACATATTATGTGGATTTATTTGGAAAAATTTACGATTTTTTCGATATTCGGCGTTTAGTTCTGCGAATCAGCCGCAGCATCAGCAGAATATCGTCATCGTCCATGTCTTTTAACTCGTCGATTACGGTTTGTATTAACAAAGGATTTTTGCAGTCTTCAATTTGCTATTTTATGAACCTGTCCATTTCAAAGAAGCATTATTCTTTCGCAGAACTTTCTGCGGAATTTTTTGTGTCTGCCTCACCTTTCACGGAGCTTTTTGATTTCTTTGATTTTTTCAAACGCTGAATTTCATAGACTACATCTGCAGCTTTCGCAACGGTCGGAGAATGTGTTACTACTACAACGCATTTACCTCCCGCGGCAAGCTCCTTGAGTATGTCAATTATAGAGGCCTGTGTTTCTTCGTCAAGATTGCCTGTCGGCTCATCCGCAAGAATTATTCCCGGGTCATATGAAAGTGCCCTGGCTATTGCCACGCGCTGCTGCTGACCTCCGGATAATTTCAATATGCGGCTGTGAGCTTCATCGGCGTCGATTCCCACGCTTTCCAGCAGGTCAAGTGCCCTTTGCGGAGTATTTTCATCGCGAATTCCCGCAATATCCATTGAAAGCTCGACATTTTCGACGGCGGTAAGCTTCGGAAGCAGATTGAAGCTTTGGAAAATAACCCCTACATACTTACTGCGGTATTTATATTTATCTATCTCGTTTATATCTACATCATTATAGGTAATTGTGCCGGACGTCGGAGAATTAAGCCCCGATAATATCGAAAGCAGTGTTGACTTGCCGGAGCCCGACTTGCCTGTGATCGCATAAAGCCTGCCGGATTCAAATTCAAAATTCAGGTCTTTGAGTATTTGCTTTTTACCGTAGGAAAAAGAAATATTATTAAGCTTTAAAATATCCATTTGTCATACCTCCCAATCCGTCAGGACTCACGCTCAGACAGAATTTTTAGCGGATCATATCTGACTATCGCCGTGACGGCTACAGCGCCCGAAACAAGTGAAAGCAGAATACATATTCCAAACAACTCAGCCAATACCTTGAAATCTGTCACCGAGCTTACCTGACTGATATAATTTACATTCTGCACCTGCCCGGCAGTTCCCGGTATGTCGCCATTGCCGTGTCTTCCGAATGCCTGCTCCTGCGAGGAGGCGGCTTCAATTTGCGCTTCGGTCTGTGCAGCCAGAAGCCGGTTGGTTACGGGCACCGATATTGCCGAACCGATACCTCCGCCTATTATTACGGCTGCCATGGTAACGACAAAAATTTCAAGTAAAAACTGAGCCGCTACCTTGTATTTGTGCATTCCGATAGCAGTCAGCACACCTATCTCGTACTTTCGCTCTCTGATGCTGAATATATTGAGCACCACCAAAATCACAGCGCCTATAATCAATATAACAATAAGAAAATACAGTGCCATTTGGCTCAATGTATCCAGCGGTACAAGACTTTGTTCAAAATTTGACACGTCCTGCGACGATACCGAATAGCTGTCGCTTAAGCCAAGCTCACGGCATTGATCCTCAAATTTTTCATAACTCTCGATATCCGCAAATACATAGGTGCCGTTGAGCTGCGTAGTAAACGCAGTTGACGAGGTAAAGCCGTTATCGCTCGTCGTAGTGGTGGCAACAGATTGAGAGTGCGCCGCTGCCGCATTAAGAGCCGCATAGCTTGTGATAATTTTATTGGCAGGGTCTGATGAAGTCGAAAACCCTCGCATGTTATCTTCGCTGCTGACGGTACTCTGGCTGTTGGAATATATTCCGACAACGGTGAAGCTGTATTTCTCATTTTCATCATTCGGATTTATCAGTGAGATATTCGCCCCGACCTCAAGGGAATTGTACGCCGCCAATTCATCGGATATTATGCAGTTGTAATCGGAGGAGGACACATTTACCATTTCTCCCTCTGTGATTTTGCAGGTTCCTGTCAGAAAATCAGTCATGGCGTTTTCAGAGGAATATCCTGTCACGGAGAAATCCCCCTGCACACCCGCGCCCATTTTACCCATGCCGCCGCGTCCCATATCGGCACTTGCCGAAGAAGTATCGCTTTCGGTTTGGTCAGATACCGCCTCGACAGATGAATTCATTGAAGCGGTAACAGAGTAATAAAAGTCACTTACCGAATCGGCTGAGGCGTACAGCAGCAGTTCCTCCAGCGAAAGACCTCCGACCAGACCGGATTTAAATTGTGAGCGGTCAAATTCTCCTGAATCATTCCTGCTTTGGTTCATCATTGACGTTCTGTCAACGGAAATCTGCGCAGTAATGCTCATAGAATCCAGCACTTCACTCCGAGACTTTTCTGCCGCGTTCCTTATGGAAAGTCCGACGCAGCAAGACAGCGCGATTACAAAAACTATCACACCGATCAAAATGCTTCGTCCTTTGGAGCGAGTAATATTTCGCATGGCATTTTTTAAAACGTACATATAATTCTCTCCTTTTTGTAAATTAACCATATAAAATTATAAATTTCATTTTTTTGGAAAATGTAATAATCGAATGATAAATTTTAATGAAAAGCATGATGTTTTTGTGACATAGACAACTTTGCAACGATTTCTAAATGGTAAATGAATAAATAAGGTATCTCATTGTAAAAATAATTTTAAATGATATATGAACTATAAGAGGGGGATTTTAATTTGAAAAGAATCAAACGCGGTACATTTCAGTTCGACACTCCGCCCACTGTGCTGGGATTTGCGGGCGTCGCAGGCAAAAAGG
>JAQXFQ010000110.1 GCA_029005175.1 Bacillota bacterium | reverse complement strand
CTATGCTAAATTACGCATAAATCAGCCGCACCGCATAGACATGCGACCATACATCATTTTCAGACGTGGCAAGGCGCACCAGCGAACAGGTCTTGATTCGTGAGCCGACCCCCGAATTGTTCGACTTAACCATGCTCTTGCCCAGCGCGGAGGATTTTCCGCCCGAATTTTTGGTCAGCCACTTCTCTGCTGTCGCTGAGTCAATTGACTCGTCAAATCTGATATAAAACATCTCTTCACCTGTGCGAGAGAGCGTCTTTATCTTCTCGGTGATAATGGCGTTGTTTGAAGTGTCTGTAGCCGTAATATGCACCGCATACATCATGTAATAATTCGCGTCAGTCGCGGTACATTCCTCCAAATCGAAATTATAGAGGTCTGCAGTTGCATAATCTCCGCTTTCCGCAGTTTCCAGCGTCATTTCATCAAAGCTTCTGCCCGGCTCGTGGTCAACATTTATCTGTTCATCGGTTATGTTGAAATAGCTGTAGCGATTGTAAACCACATCGCCGTCGGTTATCGGGTCGTCCCAGGTGATGTCAAGATTGTACCACTGACCGTCGATTTTAACCTGATTCCACATATGCCCCGTATCCTTCGACATACCCGAAACAAGGCGGCATTCTATGCCCACACGATTGAGAAGCAGCTTGGCGGCTCGTGCATATCCGCTGCACACGGCCTTTTTGTGAGCCAGCGCGCCGTAAATACTGAATGCCTGTACCGACGCATTGTCATCGGAGGCCGCCTCAGAGTCGTAATCAATGCTGTCCACCAGCGCATCGTGAATGATAAGCTCGCGTTCAAGCTCACTTGCGCCGTCGGGAATTTTCGCCAGAATTTCCTCCGTCCCCGCATTTATCAAATCAAATGCCGAGACAATTTGTTCGTATGAGTATTCCGAATATAATGTAATATAATTGCCGTCGTGAAGATTGTTTCCCACCGTGTAATCACCCGTTATCCAGAAGGCTTCGGGGTAATCGTTCAGCACAGCTTCCTTGGCAATGTATATCTGAGTGGAGTCGAGGCTTGACGGAATACGCGCGTGCTTCATGACATATCTTCCGCTGCCGTCAGTTTCAGGGGTTATGAGAAATATGCTTTTCCTGATGCTCTCATATGCCTCACGCATTTCGGAAGTCTTGAGAGCATTATAAGAAAAGCGGTCGCTTACGGGTTCAAACCCCTCGCGCACAGGCAATGCAAGCTGAATCTGACGGGTGTCCTCCTGCTCCGCGCCGAAAAGGTCTGTTCTGACAGCCGCAGCTATCTCGCCGAAGCTGCCGCCGTCGGCGATGGCTTCGGTAGTCGCACAGCCCTGCAGCATAATTAATGTCGAAAGACACAGCGCAGTGACGGCAATTCTGAGAGCAGAACTCACCGTATACTTTAATTTTTTTCTGCCGAACTTGCCGCTCTTGGAATTGCTTTTCATCTTATTCCTCCATAACCTCATTAAAAATCACAAAACGCCCTTGAAGTAAAGTCCCGAGGTAATGCTGTTTTCACGACGGATGTTTCCGCTTGTATATTCGTTTATTAGCATGCCGCACTGCTCATCGTCCTCGTCGGTAAAGCTCATTGTCACCCAGTCAAGCGGCAAATCCTCGGCAGATCTGCCCGCAACATTTTCGACAATGCTCATCATCACGGGATTAAATATCTCAGCGCATCCGCTGCGGCATATAACCGGAAGCTCCCTGCCGGTGCGGTCGATAATTCCACACACACCGCCCTCCTTTGCCGCTCCCGCGCACCCTCTCGGAGAGGCTGCCGCCGGGCAGTTGCGGGTGAGCATCATGGGAATGCGCCCTCTGATTATCAAGCCGCGCGGCTGAGAGGATTTGAGTGCAGCCGCCTGATTCAGAGTAAGCTCATAGCTCAGCTCGTTGTCAATAACGCCCATGCGGGAAAATTCATCCAGCGCACGGCTGTTGAATACATTAAGACCAAAGCCGCCGTGAATATTCATGCCGACCTCCGCCAGCGCAGGCAGAAGTCCGACATTGTGTATCATAACGTGGTTAATTCCCAGCTTTCGTGCGGTTATCGCCATCTTTAAAATATTATCCTCCTCGCCGAACAAGCCCCTCGGCGCTTCGACGGCGGGGATAATTCCGCGCTTTATCAGCATATCGGCGGCATATTTCATGAGTGACGGCTCGGTTTCCAGCGGAATATACGCCATCTCCACGCCGTCTATATCCGAGGGTATCTGCTCCGCACTGCGGAATACCACACGCAGTCTCGGAGCTTCACTGCCGAACTCACGGCGGGAGGATATCTCGCTGCCCGCGCAGCCGCGTCTGAATTGAATCTCCCTCGGCGCACGGCGCACGGCAGAAAGCTGCTCCAGCGCGTCACGCTTCATTGCGGAAAGCTGTGACGAGGCAAAGGTCAACCCCTCGCCCACATTTGCCGTAAATTTATCGAGATAATACGGTGTGCCGCCCGTCTTTCCCAAAATCCGCGCGCCGTATTCCTCGCCGAACGGAGCCTTTACCGCCTGCCGGGGATTATCTCCGCTCACAGTCACATGGTTGTCCGCATCGTCTGAAACAGTCAGCACGGCAGATTTGCTTATATCGGGCGCACTCAGCTCCATGGTGAGCGGTACGCGCTGAAATTCATTCTTGTAGAGCGGATGAAGCGAGTTAAACAGCGCGGAGGATGCCGAAACGACGTCGTCCCTGGTGCGCCTGCCAAACATTCCACGTCCTCGCTTTGCGTCAAAATATCCGTCGGTAAAACCCGAGCGGGAAAATACGGCAGTCAGCTTATCCCACAAATCCGGCGGAACCTCGCCCTCATCGCGCATCAGACGGCATGCCGTGACAGCCGCCGCAACGTACTCGGGACGCTTCATTCGACCCTCTATTTTTATGGAATTGACACCCAGAGCGATAAGCTCGGGAATATGGCTTATGTGCGACATATCCTTGAGGCTCATGCAGCCGTCAAAGCCGCTCCTGTCGCCCGCAGCCCTGAACGGCAGTCGGCAGGGCTGCGCACAAAGTCCGCGATTGCCGCTGCGCCCTCCCAGCACCGCGCTGAAAAGGCACTGTCCCGACACCGACATGCATAGCGCGCCGTGAACAAACACCTCGGTTTCAATCGGCGAAACCGCCGTGATTTCGGCAATCTCAGCCTTGCTCAGTTCTCGCGAAAGCACTGCGCGTTTAAATCCCATGTCAGCCGCAGCCGCAGCTCCGTGCGGAGTGTGAAGCGACATCTGGGTGGAGGCATGCATTGTCATATCGGGTGCGCATGTGCGAATATACCTCGCCAATCCGACGTCCTGCACTATCATGGCATCAACACCCAGCTTACAGGCGGCTTCAAGTAAATCCTCCGCCTCGCTCCACTCATCGTCGCGCACCAATATGTTTGAGGTCAAATGCACCTCAACGCCCGAATCATGGCAGTATTCCACCGCCTCGCGGAGCTGCTCGAAGGAAGAAAAATTTTCGGCATTTCTGCGGGCGTTAAACGCACCCGCGCCTAAGTAAACAGCATCTGCTCCCGACCTCACCGCCGCTGTGAGCTGCTCGCGTGAGCCTGACGGAGCGAGAATTTCGATTTTATTGCCTGAGCGCAAACTCATCTGTCATCCAGCTCTGCCAGGCGCAGACGAACGCCCTGAAGCTCACGGCGCAGACGCTCGATTTCACTCTTGGCCTCGTCAGCCTCCAGCCGGCTGCGCTCGCTCTCCTCGACATATGCCTTTATCTGGCTGCGAAGGCTGTCGGAGGCTGCGTTTGCCTTCTTGCATTCATCAGCGTAGCTGAGCGCGCAAAGCACCGCCGCCATTGTGGTGGAAACGCGGTCGCTGGCAGACATCATTTCGTTCATGCGGGCGTCGACTTCATCGCCTATGCTGCGGATGTAGCTTTCGTCGTCCTCAGAGGCTATGTAATAATCCGTGCCGCATACATTCAAACGTACCTTGTTTTTCATTTATTTTCAGGCTCCTTACCAAAAAGTAAATATAAACTTACATACTGACTTAGAGCAGTGACATAAACAATTCAGTCACCGTAAACAAAGTCATACTTGATTATTATAATACATAATAACCCTTGTGGGAAGTACATTTTTGCACTTTTCCGAAAGTTTTTAAAATTTTTTTACAGTTGAGTTTCTTGAGTGATGTTTTTGTCGCGTCGAGTGGGTAAATTTACAAAAATCGGGATATAATACATCTGACGAAAAATCTGACCGCGCAATCTGCACACTTCTTAGGATACGCTGATTAAAGGCGTAGCCGTCGATTCCTCGCAGCATAAAATTTTTTTACTATTTACTGTAAATACTTTATAAAAAATATACTCGCACAAATTTTTATGTCGTATTTTTTTCAACCATTTTGTGTAATCTGTATAATATGCACATAGTCGTTGTTGAGCCGTCAACATAAATATGTGTTTTTTGCATAACCTTAGTCGAATTTTACACTTTTTCACGCTTGAAATTACTGCCGTAATATGGTACAATAAACAAAAGTTGTCGCTTTAGCCGCTTTACACTAAATATTGCTTAGGTCAAAAGTTTTATTTATATATAGCACAAACTTATCACTGGCAGCTTTACTTTACTACTTCTATTTTCCACTCAACGGAGGATTTTAATTATGAATATGAATTCAAAGCAGCTTAAAACACTCATCGACTCAAAGCTCTCACATCATTACGGTCTGGAACCTGCTGACGCTGACGACGAACATATCTACAAGGCGCTCGTTCTCGTCATCCGCGACATTCTCCTGGAGGCACGCAGGAACTTTGCCGACAAGTATGACAAAAACAACGGCAAGAGAGTTTACTATCTCTGCATGGAGTTTCTCATGGGTCGTTCCCTCCGCAACAATCTTTACAACCTGAATCTCGAAAAGGCGGTAAGTCAGTGCCTTTCCGAATACGATACAACACTTGAAAGAATCTATGAGCAGGAGCCTGACGCAGGCTTGGGCAACGGCGGTCTCGGCCGTCTGGCGGCATGCTTCCTCGACGGTCTGGCCAACGACGGCTACTGTGGCATGGGCTATTCACTCCGCTACGAATTCGGTATCTTCAACCAGAAGATAGTTGACGGCTGGCAGACAGAGCTTCCCGAATTCTGGCTCCCAGGCGGCGAGGTCTGGATGATTCCCCACCGCGAGGACGCACTCGACATCAAGTTCAACGGCCGTGTGGAGGAGGTATGGAGCAACTCCTACCACCACGCCGAGCACAAGGACTATCAGGTCATCAAGGCTGTGCCTTACGATATGATGTGCGCAGGCAAGGACGGCGAAGGCGTGTCCACCCTGCGTCTGTGGGCTGCCGAATGTCCCAAATTTGACATGAAGCTTTTCAACGAGGGCGATTATATGCGCGCTATGGAGGAAAACGCCATGGCTGAAATGCTCACCAAGGTTCTCTACCCCGGTGACAATCACGTCGAGGGCAAGAGTCTGCGCCTTTCCCAGCAGTATTTCCTCGTTTCCGCCTCCATTCAGGACATCATCAAGCGTCATCTGCGCAGACACGGCGGCTCTATGGAAAATTTCGCCGAATACAACGCAATCCACATAAACGATACACATCCCGCCCTTGCCATTCCTGAGTTCATGCGCGTGCTCATGGACGAGTGCGGCTTTGACTGGGATAAAGCGTGGGATATGACCACCAAGGTTATGGCATACACCAACCACACCGTTATGGCTGAGGCTCTGGAGTGCTGGGACGAAAAGCTCTTCAAAGAGAAGCTCCCCAGAATCTATCAGATAGTGTGCGAGATCAACCGCCGCTTCTGCTCCGATATGGACGTCCGCACCAATTACGATTACAACAAAGTCGCCCGCATGAGCATTATCCGCGACGGCTGGGTCAAGATGGCTAACCTCTGTGTTGCCGCCTGCCACCATGTCAACGGCGTTTCCGCTCTGCACAGCCAAATCATCAAGGACAGCGTGTTCCACGACTTCTACACCGTAATGCCGGAGAAGTTCACCAATGTAACCAACGGCATCGCACACCGCCGCTGGCTCAATCAGAGCAATCCGGGGCTTGCGGGACTTATTACCGACCTCATCGGCGACGGCTTCGTCAAGGACGCCTCAAAGCTCGAAAATCTTATGAAATACAAGGACGACCGCGCTGTGCTTGACAAGCTCGCCGCTATCAAGCAGGCAAACAAGGTGGAAATGTCCAACTATATTCTCAAAAACAACGGCATTCTCGTTGACCCCAATTCAATATTTGACGTACAGGTCAAGCGTCTGCACGAATACAAGAGACAGCACCTTAACGCGCTGCACATTTTGTCTGAATATCAGTGGCTGCTGGAAAATCCAAACGCCCCCTTCACACCCAAGACATACATCTTCGGCGCAAAGGCTGCCCCGGGCTACTTCCTCGCCAAGCATATAATCCAGTTCATCTGCACACTCGCCGACCTTATCAACAACGACAAACGTGTTAATGACAAGCTGAAGGTGGTTTATCTCGAAAACTACCGCGTGACAGTCGCCGAAAAACTCATTCCCTCGGCTGAGATAAGCGAACAGATCTCTCTCGCAGGCACTGAGGCAAGCGGCACCAGCAACATGAAATTTATGATGAACGGCGCAATTACGCTCGGCACAGAGGACGGCGCGAATGTTGAGATTCATCAGTCTGTGGGCGATGACAACATCATCATTTTCGGCATGTCAACCCCCGAAGCCGAAAACCTTAAGAACAACTACAATCCCTATTCTTGCTACAGCAACAATCACCAGATCCGCAAGGCTATTGATTTTATGCGCGGCGGCTTCGGCGGCAGACAGTTTACCGATGTGGTAAATTCCCTGCTCCAAAACGACAGATACATGGTTCTCGCCGACTTCAACGATTACTGCAGAGCGCAGAGCCACGCCTCTCAGCTCTACAACGACAAGTACAAGTGGAATTCAATGAGCCTTGTCAATATCGCCAAGTCGGGCATCTTTGCAGCCGACAGATCCATTGAGGACTACGCAAGAGACATCTGGAACTGCAAGAAATAATCATCGGCAAAATTAAAAATTATGGGGACGAACCTGTCATAGAATCCGGGTTCGTTCCATAGTTTATTACATAAGGCATATTTAATTTAAAGCAAAAGGACGAAATAATATGAAAAAGACCCTCTTCAACTCTCGCGATCCCTTTTTCCGCAATCCCACCGGAGCCGTGCCCGACGGCAAGTCAATTCATTTCAAGGTATGCCTGCCGCGCTACCTCTGCTGCTCTGCCGTAACGCTCAGAATACACAACGAGCACACAGGCGAACAGGAAACAGGAAATCTTTTCTGGTGCGGTCAGGAGAACGATTTTGAATATTGGGAGGTGGACTACACCCCCACACGGTCAGCTCTGCGCTACTATTACTTTGAGCTTCAGACCTCATCGGGAACGAAATTTCTCGGCAGAACCCGCGCAGGCTTCGGCGAGCTTCAGTCACAGCCCGTTGCATGGCAGCTCACTGTCTATGAAAACACCTTCAAGACGCCCGACTGGCTCTCCGGCGGTATCATGTACCAGATTTTCCCCGACCGTTTCAATAAGTCAGGCGATAACCACGATGACATTCCTTACGGACGCAGGATTCACGAAAACTGGAACGAACAGCCCGATTGGAGACCCAACGAGCAAGGCGTTATCACAAATTCCGACTACTTCGGCGGCGACCTGAAGGGCATTACTCAAAAGCTCGAATATATCAAGTCGCTCGGCGTAAGCTGCATTTACCTCAATCCGATATTTGAGGCTCACGAAAATCACCGCTATAACACCGCAAATTACCGCAAAATAGACCCGCTGCTCGGCACAGAGGAGGATTATATCGAGCTTTGCCAAAAGGCTGAAAAGCTCGGCATCAGGATAATCCTCGACGGCGTATTTTCTCACACCGGCGATGATTCCATTTACTTCAACAAAAAGAACAGATACGACAGCCTCGGCGCATACAACTCAAAGGAATCCCCATACTACTCCTGGTATAAATTCTACCAGTGGCCTGACAATTATCATTCATGGTGGGGCATAGGCTCTCTGCCTGAGGTAAATGAGGACGACCCCGCCGTGTTGGAATACCACAACGGCGAAAACGGCACAGTCGCTCAATGGCTCAAAAAGGGCGCGGGCGGATGGCGTCTGGATGTCGCCGACGAGCTGCCTGACATCTTTCTCGACAGACTGCGCTACGCCGCCAAAAATGCCGACCCCGACGCTGTAATCATCGGCGAGGTCTGGGAGGACGCCAGCAATAAGGTGGCTTACAGCCAGCGCAGACGTTATCTGCTGGGCAAGCAGCTCGACTCCGTAATGAATTACCCCTTCAAGGACGTAATTCTCGGCTTCCTCACAGGATGGTCGGGCGATGAAGCCATTGAGGTGGTCAACAATATACTCGAAAACTACCCGCCGCAGGTCGTTCGCCTGCTGATGAATTCACTCGGCACCCACGACACCGAGCGCGCAATCACGATTCTCGCCGGCGAGCCTGCTCATAACAGAGGACGCGACTGGCAGAGTCAGGCACACCTCAGCCCCGAGCAGCGCGAAACAGGCATAAGAATGATGAAGCTGGCTACCGTGCTGCAATACACTCTCCCCGGTGTGCCGTGCATCTACTACGGTGACGAGGCCGGCGTTGAGGGCTACAAGGATCCCTTCAACCGCGCAACCTACCCGTGGGGGAGCGAGAATAAGTCGCTCATCAACTGGTACAAGAAGCTCGGACAGCTCCGCAACGATGTTGACTGTCTTGCCGAGGGTACATTTGAGACTGTCAAATGCCTTGATTCGGTTATGTCTTTCGTCCGCAGAGGAAAGAGAGATTCGCTCTTTGTCGCTGTCAACCGCTCCGACTGCCATACCCATCACATTGACCTCCCCGAGGGCTTCAACGGCGCGCGCACCGTCATGGGCAGCGGTTCAGTATTTGATGGCAAGGTCACGCTTCACCCCAGATGCTGCATAATTCTCAGGGCAAACAACTACTCAATGTTCAAATGACTGGCAGATAAGATTAAAAAATTCATCAAAAAGAAATAAATAAAATAAGCAGCCGTTCGCTTGAGTTTTAAATGAACGGCTGCTTTTTTATTTAGGTGAATAATCTGGTAAATCATAATTTATCTGTGTGACGTCCACTCGCAAATCAAAGATTTTCTCGTTGGTTTTCCACGAGCTTCGCATTGTTTCCTATTGCTAGTTTTTCTTGCACTTTGGTTTTGTGG
>JAQXFQ010000109.1 GCA_029005175.1 Bacillota bacterium | reverse complement strand
CGAGCCTGACAAATTTACGAGCAGTTAAAGCGAGGGCGCGTTTGTGCTGGAACTTGTTTACCTCATTGTACTTGATGTGATAGAAGCGTTTGTATCCTGCATCGCATCTTACAAGAGAAAAAGCAGCTTCACACAAGTAATACTTTAAGAATCGGTTGCCGGAATGAATCAAATGAGTGTTTTGAGATTCAAAATTGCCTGATTGATTTTGAGACCAAGCCAGTCCGGCATATTTAGCCAGAGCGGCTTGATTGGAAAACCGATGAATGTCGCCAATTTCAGCAATAATACCGGCGGAGTAAACAGGACCGATACCCGGAATGGAAGTTAGGGTGTTGGGAATGAGTTCCATCTGAGCGGATATAGCTTTATCAAATGCTTTGATTTGAGATTTAAGAGCCTTGATAGAGGTTATATAAACGGAAAGCACTTGATTGACCGAATCATTGACCGTCTTTGGAAGGCGGTAGGAACTTCGGGCGGCTTTCTGAATGGCTTTGGCTACGGCTTCAGGGTCGTCAAAACGATTTTTCCCCTTTTCAATTAAGAAGTCAGTCAGCTCATGTAAGTCCATATACGCTAAGGTGTCTGCGGAGTCAAATTCTTCGTAGACAGCCATAGCGGCAGCACCGAAGGTATTGGAAAATACCTTCTCCTGCGTCAAGGTAGAATACTTCTTGAAAAGCACATTCATAAACCTCTGTTCTTCTTTGACGAGGTTCTGAATGGAAAAGAAACGTGCTCGCGTGAGCGTTTGAAGTGCTTTGAAACGATAGTCATTCATGTAGACTTCTTTGTTGATTCTACCAAAACGCAGACAGTCCGCAATCACAAATGAATCAATGTAATCGTTCTTTTGCAAATCATTGTAAGCTTCTTTGAAATTCCTGACTTGCTTAGGATTCAAAACATGAATTTTCATGTTGTATTTGGCAAGAGAAGCGTCTTCCTTCAGAAAGTAAACAAGGTGGTCACCATAACAACCTGTGGATTCAAGCCCGATTTGAACATCTTCAAGCCCTTCATCTGTAAGGGCAACGATGATTTTCTTTACCATGGTTTTTGAACCATCGAGGCTGTTACCGACAGAGAATTGACTGTACTTGTCACCGTTGGGCTTCATCAGATAAACCACATTGTTTTTGCTGCTGACATCTATACCGACGTAAAGTTTGTTCATCATATCACCTTCTTTCTTGTTGGATTTTAGACCAATCGGCTTGGCAATACCCACGATCACGGAGCATCAACACACTCGCATATCAGAATTCACTCGGAGATGAACTGATGCGAACCACACTGCTAAAATGGCAGTTCATAAGCTCCGATAAACAGCCGTTGGTTTGAAGTTTACTTCCGTGTCAGGGGAACAGACTTTTCATGAAGTAATCATTTCTGATTCAACAGGAGTCATAAGAACTATTACCTGATTGATCTATCTCAATTATATCATGGGTATAGTCAATCCGATTGATTCTTTTGTTTTTTTACACTTTCTATGCGGCTTTTTATCGGTCGCAAATATATTATACGAGGAGTTGTTGATGTGAGATCAAAATCTTTTGTCGGGAAAATATCCGTTGCGGCACTTGTGACGGCTGCGATTGTGATAACAGCGGTAGTGGCTGCATTCGGAGCATTTGCCGGGAAGAACGACCGCAGCAGTCTGTATGAGCTTTCACTCAGTGCGCTTACCGGGGAAAATGCAGTGAGTGACGGCGATTTTACCTTTGCCGTGACCGACAGCGGCTCGGCGGAAATATTGCTGTATTCGGGGGATAAAAGCGATGTTGAGCTTCCCGAAAGTGTATCGTTGCGCGGTTCCGAATATAAAGTCAGCGGAATAGCTGATTTCGCGTTTTCGGGGTGTGCAAATATTAAACAAATCACACTGCCGTCGGATTTGGAGAGCATCGGCGAATATGCGTTTGAAAAATGCTCATCACTCAGCCTGATAAACGTAGGCAATTCATCGGAGTGGAAAATCGCCAATACTGCGTTTGACGGCTGCGGCTCGCGGATTTATGTGCAGGGAGTGGACTGCAATGCCAATGCCTCGGCGGCTGAATTCGTGGCGGCGGCAGATAATGCGTGTGTAGTACTCTGTCAGCAGGAGGTTTCACAGAGCGATTCGACAAATTGGCAGGATTCGGCTAAAATCAATCTGTCGGCGGCGAAATATTCCGCGGCAGTTGGAGAGAGTATTAAACTCAGTGCGGATATAGTTTCTGATAATGAGTATGCCGCATCTCTTGCGCCGATAAGATATGAGGTTTCCGACAGTGCGGCGGCATCAGTTTCGGCAGACGGCGTGCTGAGAGCATTGGCAGTCGGCGAGGTTACAGTTACGGCTTATTCTGACAGCGACCCGAGTGTTTCGGCGTCTGTGAACATTACAATAACTTCCGCTGTAACAAAAATTAGTTTTCAGCGGTCGTATCTGCACATAGTTGTGGGCGGAAGTGAAAAGCTCGGAACCATGCTCAGACGAACCCCTGCCGATTCATCTGAATCTGTTGAGTGGAGTGTGCAGAACAACGGCATTGCGTCGGTGGATCAAAACGGCTGCGTGCAGGGCTTGGCAATAGGTAATACCCGTGTTACGGTGCGTACCTCTAACGGTAAGTCGGCTTCCATCATGGTTTATGTTCACCGCGCGGTGAGCAGCATTTCTCTCAAAAGTAACTCCGCAGTTATTTACACAGGTAAGACATTTACTATCTACCCAAAAGCTTATCCCACCAACGCATACAACCGCAGAGTAACATACACCTCTGCCGACCCGTCGATTGCCAAGGTAAACGCATACGGCAGAGTTACAGGCGTCAGCCGCGGCACTACCTGCATTACTGTCAAGGCGGCTGACGGCTCGGGCGTTTATGCTTTGTTTACCGTCACCGTTAAGCAGCGGGTTACGCAAATCGTGCCGGAGGTCACGCAAAAAACTCTTTATACAGAGCAGAGCTTTAAGCTGAATTACTCGGTAAGTCCTGAGAATGCCGACGATAAATCAGTGACGTTCACCACATCAAACAAAAAGGTTGCGACGGTTTCTCAGGACGGCGAAATCACCGCGCTGAGGTACGGAACGGCTTACATCACTATAAAAGCAAACGACGGTAGGGGCGCATACAAAAAGGTTAAAGTAACCGTAAAAAATCCAACGGTCAGCGTCGGGACTACCTCAAAAATAATGTATCTGGGCAATACATGGACGCTCGAACCTGTGATAACACCTGAACCGTCCGACGCAAAGTCGTTTTTGTATTATTCATCTAACAAAGCCGTAGCTTCTGTAGACACAAACGGCGTTGTAACTCCGCACAAAAACGGCACGGCTTACATTACAGTAAAGACCGATGACAGCTATAAGCTGCAGGTTAAAATAAAAATAACAGTGAGAACGGCAGTCAGCAATGTCACGGTCAGCGAATATTCCAAAACGCTTTATGTTGGCAAGCAATTCACGATAACTCCGACTGTTTCGCCTAAAAACGCATATAACCGCTCGGTGATATATTCCACCTCTGACAGCAGCGTCGCCACCGTTACTTCAAGGGGCGTTGTAAAGGGCGTCGGTCATGGTGTTGCGGAGATTACGGTGAAAGCCGCTGACGGACAGGGGGCAAAGGCCGTGATAAAGGTTACTGTAAATCAAACCACGCTCTCGCTGAATGCCTCCAGAATTCCTATGAAAACAGGCAAGCAGTTCCGCCTGCGAACTACGCTCGAAACCACAGTAAGCGGTGTGTATGTATCCTACAGCTCGTCAAATAATGCGGCAGCTACCGTGGATAATAAAGGCGTTATCACGGCGGTTTCGGCAGGTAAGGCGGTGATAACAGCCAAGAGCTCCGACGGGAAGGCTTCAAAAACCGTTGAAGTCAACGTGACCGATTCGATAGTATGTTACGGAGCTGACGTTTCATATTGTCAGGGCGAGATCACCGTGGACAAGTGGAATCAGGTCAGGGCGGACGGATATGATTTTGCGATGATCCGCGCAGGCTATGGCAGGCAGTCAAATCAAAAGGATAAATTTTTTGAGCGCAATTATGCTTCGGCGAAGCAGGCAGGCATGGAGGTCGGCGTGTATCATTACAGCTATGCGACCAGCGTGGCAAATATTAAAACTGAAGCGGCCGTTATGCTGGAATGGCTGAAGGGCAAGCAGTTTGAATATCCCGTGGTGCTTGATATAGAAGAACCGTCTCAGGCAAAGCTGAGTAAGAAAGTCATTTCCGAGATGATAGACACCTATTGCTCTATTATGGAGGAAAACGGCTATCATGTGGCGATTTACAGCTATGCGTTATTCCTGCGGGATAAGGTGGATTCAAGCGTGCTGGATAAATACGATGTGTGGGTAGCTCATACTGACGCATCGTCGGCGAATTCGATCTATAAGCGAGGCTGCACTATGTGGCAGTACAACCATAAGGGTTATGTCAATGGCATTTCCGGCAATGTGGATTTGAATGTATGCTATGTCGACTATCCTTCTATAATCAAAGCTGAGGGCAAAAACGGCTTCTGACGCAGTTCTTTCACAATAACAAAAATAACCGCATAGATTCGATTAAGGTCTGAATCTGTGCGGCTATATTTTTATTACTGAATTCATAAAATCGTACAGGCTTACATATAAATTATCAGAATGCAGATCAGCGGAAAAATCTAAGCCATATTATAAATAAAAGCAACGCTGCTTGAAGTGCCATTATTATCGGAATGCCGACAGTGAATTTAGCGTGTCTGGTCTTGTGGTGGTATTTTTTCATGGCGAAGTACATGGCAAAAGAGCCGCCCATCGCGGCGATAAGCATTAGCTGCGATTCGGGTATTCGCCAGTAGTATGACGAGGTTTTGGATACTCCCGCCAGCTTCTTGTCCCGCTTTATCTGATGTACGGCGAATATGCTTATAATGATGAGATACACTGCGAATATCGCAAGGCATGCGAGCAAAAAACGGTCGATTGCGCTCATAGGAAAAAATCCCCTTTCTGATTTGGATTTTGAATTTACACTTAATACATCCAAATACAAATTAATAGTAGTATAATAAATGCATTAAGTCAAGGTGAAGATTTTAAATTCGGAGGAAAATCAATTGAAAAAGAACGGTAAAAAATCAAAAAAGAATTCGATAGTATTTTATGTGAGCATTGCCGCGCTGACGCTGCTTATCGTAGTGAGCGCGTGTATGCCGTACATACTCAGCCGCATGGGCGAAGCGGGAATTTTTACCCGCTCCGAGAGCAGTGGTGAATATCCGCGCAACGGCGACGGCGTGGATAAATACGGCCGCCCCGATTCATCGGATGAAATGCGCGGCGTATGGGTGCCCTACCTCTCTCTGGATAATGTCAACAAAGCTAAAATAGACGGCATAGTCAGCCGGGCAAAACAAAACGGCATGAATACGATATATTTCCATGTGCGCCCGTTCGGTGACGCACTGTATAAATCGGAATATTATCCGTGGTCGCACCTTGTCACAGGCACTCAGGGGGAGGCGCCGTCAGACGGCTTTGACCCGCTGGCTTATGCTGTCGAAGCGGCTCACCGCGAAGGTTTGGAGCTGCACGCGTGGCTGAATCCTTTGAGAATCATGCTTAACAGCGGTGTTTATCCGCCGTCACTCTCCGAGGATAATCCCTATAATGTCTGGCGCGGCGATGACAATGCGGAGAATGATGACTGGGTCATTGACTACGGAAAGGGCAAGTATTACAATCCCGCCATTCCCGAGGTGCGCGAGCTGATTGTCAACGGTGTTAAGGAAATCGTTGAAAACTACAATGTGGACGGCATACATTGGGATGATTATTTTTACCCGGCGTCGGACGAATCCTTCGACGATTCCGAGGCATACGCAGAATATAAATCGAACGGCGGCAAGCTGTCACTTGTCGACTGGAGAACGCAGAATATAAACACGCTTGTCAAATCGGTGTATTCGGCTGTAAAGGCCTCCGACAGCGAGGTTGAATTCGGCATCAGTCCGGCGGGAAATATTGAAAACTGCCTGGCGGTGGGTGCCGATGTAAAGACATGGGGCAGTCAGGAGGGATATGTGGATTATCTCTGCCCGCAGATTTACTGGACTAACGACAATAAAATTGCTCCTTTTAAGCAAATGTGCGGCAAGTGGCGCGATGTTGTGACTTCCGATAAGGTGAAGCTGTACATCGGTCTTGCTCTTTATAAGGCAGGCTCGGACGATGATAAAGGTAAGTGGCAGACCTCAGATGACATTATAATGAATCAGGTGCTTTTCACACGCGGCAGTGAAATCAATGCCGACGGCTTTGCGCTGTATTCTTATGCATATCTTGAAAATGAGCAAACCGAAGAGGAAGTGAAAAATCTGCGCTCGGTATTGAATTAAATACTAAAATACACTAAATCATAATTTATCTGCGCAACGTCCACTCGCAAATCTTCGATTTTCTCGTTAGTTTTTTATGAGCTTCGCATTTTTCCTATTGCTGGTTTTTCTTGCACTTTGGTTTTGTAGGGGCTTTGCCCCTACGACCCCACAATGGGCGCTGCCCCTTGACCCCGCCAAGAGGACCAGTCCCCTTGGATTCCCGATGTTGCGTACTCTATGATAAATTATGATTTTGCGGACAAAAACTTGACAAATCTGCGGTAACAGTGTTATATTTTATGTGACTATACAACTGTATGGATGGGATCAATGGGG
>JAQXFQ010000108.1 GCA_029005175.1 Bacillota bacterium | reverse complement strand
GACTGAATTATACCGACTTATACAGCTAAAAATATTACAGGGAATTATCCGTACGGATAATTCCTATTAAAAACAAAGGACGGTTGCCATATGCTGCAATTTAATAAAAAATTAAAGGTCATGTGTGCCGCCGCCGCTCTTACGCTGGCATTGATCCCCGTAGGCTGCGGAACAAACGACGACAATAATGACAACATCAACAACGGAACGACCAATAACACGACCAACGGCACAAACAACAACGGCATTTACGACGGTACCAACGGCACAAACAACAATGGAATTTATGACGGATCAAACAACGATAATATCATCGACGACACCCGGGATGCTATCGACAACGGTATGGGCGCGCTGGAAAGCGACGTAAACGGCATTGATAACGGTATAACAAACAACAACACCGTCACAACTACAAACAACAACGCGAGAATCGGCACTACAACAACAGTCAGATAAACGCGCCAAAAACGGGCAGAGCGATGTTTTTTATGCAGCTTTGCCCGTTTTATTTGCCGCACGGGGCGGTTATTTCACTTTGACTGTTGCAATTTCATAGATTCCGTCGCTCACGGCATTGTTGTTTGCCAGCTTCATTGGCTTTGCAACGAGAGAGAGCGTTTCTGAGGGATTTACAAAGCGGAATCTTACGCTGTATTCCCCTTTTTCAAGCTTTGTCGGCAGGGTAACTGAGGACTGCATCGAGACTTCGGGCAGCAGCTGCGACAGCTTAAACTGATCATCCACCGCCGTGAATACAACATTATCATTTTTGTCAATCAGGGTGTATTCTATATCCCAATCGTAATAGAACGGAGCGATGCCGTAATTGGTGAGAGATACGGATATTTTACCGCCGGAGCTGTCGGCGGAGACAGACTCTATTCCTATCTTATAGCCGAAGCTGTTGGCGACCTCTAAATATGTACGGTAGTCCTCAGAGTCCTTATCGGGAATACCGCCTCTGCCCACGCCGCTTATCCACGACATATGGAACTGTTTTATGCAGTAGTCCAGAGCCTCGCGCTCAGTTCCCTTGAGTATGGAGCCGAACGGGTCGTGATACATAATTCCCGAAAGCTCGCCGCCGAACATCTGTGTCTGCCACTTGTCCCATATCGGCGCATAATTCCCGTTGCAGCCGTTGATGAAATCATAAAACTGCTGCAGTGTGCCGTAACTTTTGTCAAGACTTTTGAGCAAAGCCTTCCATTCAGGGCTTTGAGTGTGAAAATCGGAGGAGTTAAAGAGAAAGTTGTCATCATGATAGCCTATATCATATGTTGATGCGTTTCCGAGCGAGGGATTGCGCGCCATCAGCTTGGTTGTTTTAAAGGCAGAGGTATATGCCTCTATAAGTCTCATCATGTTTTGCTTGTTCATGTAAAAGCTGCCTTTGGTGCAGCCGGACATATTCCATTCGCCCCATGAGCCGAAAAGTCCCAGCTGCACAGCGGCAAGCGCAGGATGTCCGTCATATTTCTCGCCCAGCAGAGTGATGTAGTTTATCATGTGAGTCATAAGCTCGGAGCTGTTGAAATTGGGATACTCAAGCTTATACCCGCCATATTTATTTGAAGCTATATTACCCTGTGCTTTCAGCCGTTCATATAATTTGGCCGGCAGATATATCCCCGTGCTGGTTTCGTTGTTGTATCCCGGATAGACTATATATGTGCGAAGTATGAGGTTATTGCCCCGCCCTGCCACAGAGTAAAGCATATCATTGATATACATTTCATTGAGATGTCCCTCGGTTTCACTGTCATACACATATGCGTCGCTGAACCTTATGCCGATATATTCCAGTGAGGAATCCTCGGTAGGCTGAAAGTAGAGAGAGGCAAAGCCCTTCATCGGGTTAGGCATGGTGGTTTCCTGATATGCCATTTTATTCGGGGTTATCTGAATAAAGGTGGAGCATGAGACAGCGGTCCAAAGCAGTGCGGCTGACAGCAATGCCGAAAAAATACGTATATATTTTTTCATTCTCAGTCTCCCAACACTATTTTCAGTATGTCCTGCGGAGAATACGCTATGTAATCCGCACCCGCCGACTGCAATTCCCCTATGGTGCGGAATCCCCAGCTAACGCCGCATTTGGTCAGACCTGCGTTGTGACCTGTCTGCATGTCAACATTGCTGTCACCGACATAGAGAATATTACTCTTTGGAATATTCAGTGTAGATATTATGTCATTGCAGGATGCGGGGTCGGGCTTGGCAGGAAATTGCTCCATCTTGCCGCGTATAATATCAAAGGTATCCTCGCCGAAATGGTGCTTTACAATCTGTACGCTGAGATCGTGCTGTTTGTTCGACAGGACGCAAAGTCGCACGCCGTGCGATTTCAGTGCGCTCAGCAGCTCGGGAATTCCCTTATAAGGCGCGGTTTTGTCGTTTTTGTGGGCGTCGTAGTATTTCCCGAATTCAGCCAGTGTGCGCTCAAAAACCTCGTGGGAAGCGTCAGCGGGCAGCATTCTCTCTATCAGCTTTGGTATGCCGTTTCCCACAAATGTCTTGTATTGCTCGGTCGGGTGTGTGGGAAACCCCTGCGCCGCAAGCACATAGTTGGCGCTGTCAGCCAAATCGTCCAGCGTGTTGAGGATAGTGCCGTCCAGGTCAAATATTACGGCTTCAAACATGGCTAATTATCTCCTTTGTAAACAGCACGTCAGTCCAACTATTTATTGAACTGACGTGCTGTGTCAATCGCTTATATAAATAGCTATATAAATAGCATCTCGGTGTATTGATGAATTACTCGCAGACGGCGATAATTTCGACTTCGGCAAGCACATCCTTGGGGAGCTGTGCCGCTGCGACGCAGGAACGCGCCGGCTTGCTTGTGAAATATTTGCCGTAAATCTCATTGAACACGCCGAAATCCGACATATTCTTGAGGAAGCAGGTTGTCTTGACAACATTATCAAAAGTAAGTCCTGCCTCAGCGAGAATTGCGGAAATATTCTTCATGATCTGCTCTGTCTGACCCTCGATTGTGTCAGCTTCAACCGCGCCGGAAGCGGGGTTGATGGCTATCTGACCTGATGCAAAGAGGAATCCGCCCGCTATCTTTGCCTGAGAATAGGGACCTATTGCGTCTGGAGCATTTTTTGTATAAATTGTTTTAATCATTGTAATTTACCTCCTGATTACAAGTGTTAATATAAATGCAATTAATTACGATATGTAATTAGTTTATATTTGCAAACTTATATCCGTTGTCAAGCAATGCCTGCTTTATCTGCTCGATATGCTCATAATTCTTTGTTTCCAACTGCAGTCTGAGATAACAGCCGTTGACATCAGAGCCTTCATTTGCGCGCTCGTGATGAATGGAAATTACATTGCCGCCCAAAGCTGCGATAATATCCGCCACGCCCTTAAGCTGACCGGGCTTGTCAATAAGCTCAATGTTCAGCAGGCAGGTGCGTCCTGTCATGAGCAGACCGCGCTTAATGACGCGCGAAAGAATGGTAACGTCGATGTTGCCGCCCGAAACCACGCAGACTACCTTTTTGCCCTTGATCGGCACTTTGTTGAACATAGCCGCCGCCACGGATACAGCGCCTGCGCCCTCGGCAATCATCTTTTGTTTTTCGATAAGTGCGAGGATTGCGGCTGAAATCTCGTCATCGGTTACTGTGACTATTTCATCGACATACTTCTGGCAGGTTTCAAATGTTATTGAGCCGGGTTCTTTTACGGCGATACCGTCGGCAATAGTGGAAACGCTGGGAAGACACTCGATTTTGCCGTCGTGTATAGAATTGAACATGCTGGGAGCGCCTGAAGCCTGTACGCCGTAAACCTTGATGTTAGGATTGAGCTGCTTGATGGCAAAGGCCACGCCCGAAATAAGGCCGCCGCCGCCGATAGGAACGATTACAGCGTCGACGTCAGGCATTTCCTCGGCGATTTCCAAACCGATAGTACCCTGACCCGAGATCACATATTCATCGTCAAAGGGATGAATGAAAGTATAGCCCTTTTCATCGCGAAGCTCAATGGCCTTTTTGTAAGCGTCGTCATAAACGCCGTTGACCAGGCAGATGTCTGCGCCTCTGCGGCGGGTAGCCTCCACCTTGGAGATAGGCGCGCTGTCGGGCAGGCAAATAAGTGATTTGATACCGCTTTTGGTCGCGGCAAGAGCAACGCCCTGAGCGTGGTTGCCCGCGGAGCAGGCGATAACGCCCTTTGCCTTTTCCTCATCAGAGAGAGTGGCGATTTTGTAATATGCACCTCTGACCTTGAAGGAGCCTGTCACCTGCAGGCACTCCGGCTTGAGGTAAATTTCAGCTTCGGGGTTAATATCGGGAGCAGATACGATGTCTGTTCTGCGGAGTACACTTTTGAGCACATATGAAGCATGATAAAATTTATCAAGTGAAAGCATAGTCTATTCACCTTTCCTAACAAAAAATAATTATTGATTTATATTATCTACCAATTTTTTTAATATGTCAACAACAAATCGAAAATCCCGCAAAAGTTATGTATATTGTTATTTTGGAAAGAGAATTTTATAGAAAATTCCGTTGACTTTTGAGAAGAAAATCTCATATAATATAAATGTAAGCAGAAGTGCTTATCGTGTGGCGGCACGTAAAAGCTGTACTGCGCTCAGGCAGGGTAATTACTGAGGCTTTGAGATACTCGGCAGGGTATCGCGCCCACACCGGGGAGATTAGGTGAGTCCGCGCCGGGGACTTAATGATTCCGGCGGCTGACAGATGCTCGGCAGGGTATCGCGGCTGACAGCCAGCATAAAACC
>JAQXFQ010000107.1 GCA_029005175.1 Bacillota bacterium | reverse complement strand
GTTTTCCGCGAGCTTCGCATTGTTTCCTATTGCTGGTTTTTCTTGCACTTTGGTTTTGTGGTGGCTTTGCCCCCACGCCCCTACAATGGGCGCTGCCCCTTGACCCCGCCAAGAGGACCAGTCCCCTTGGATTCCCATTGTAGGTGTCCTACGTTAGTTCTCTGCTAAATTATGATTTAATCTTCATCATTGAAATACTGCTCGCGCTGTTTTTGCCAGAATTCCCTGTCCTTTTGTGTAATTTCTCGGATTACCCGGCAGGGATTGCCCACTGCGACTACGTTGGAGGGAATATCCTTGGTTACGACCGAGCCTGAACCTATTACAACATTGTCGCCGATAGTTACACCCGGGTTAATCACAGTGTTGCCGCCTACCCACACGTTATTTCCGATAGTAATAGGGTGGCCGTATTCCAAAAGCTCAGCGCGTATTTCGGCGTCAATGGGATGCCCTGCGGTAAAGACGCTGACGCGCGGACCGAACATTACATTGTCGCCGATAGTTACTTTGTTCACATCGAGGATTATGCAGTCGAAATTTGAATAGAAATTTTCTCCCACATAGGTGTTGCAGCCGTAGTCGAAATGAACAGGCGGCTCAAAATAGCACTTTTCTCCGCAGCCGCCCAGCAGCTCGCCCAAAAGCTGACGGCGGTAATCCTGCTGTTCCTCTGTAGTCCCGTTAAAAAGCCGCACCAGCATTCGGCATTTTTTGTTGTCAGCAGCTAGTATGGGGTCGTTTGCCATGTAAAGCTTGCCCGACAGCATTTTTTGCTTTTCGTTTTTTCCATACATGATAGATTCGCTCCTTATTATGAAATTGCATAGATTTATTTGTATTATATCATTGATTTTTCTTTAATTCCAATATAAAATTATATAAAGATGATACTATACTATGATTTTCGGAGGCAGAACACATGGATATATGCCGTACTACCGCAATACAGCCGAATCAGGAGGAATTAGGGCACGGGGATAAGCTTTTTCCGCTTGCAACCTATCATTGTGTTATACCGACTGCGCAGTTCCCCGGTGTTCCTCCGCATTGGCATGCCGAATTTGAAATATCTCTTATTACAGAGGGACGCGCCAATTATAAATTCGGCACGGAGGATTATATTACATCGCCCGATGATATAATTATAATCGCGCCTAACACGCTGCATTCTATCGTGCCTATAAACCGAGAGGTGCAGGTTTCGGATACGGTAGTTTTTCACTTGAATCTGATTGGACTTTCTGCACCTGACCAATGCACTATCCGATATTTACAGCCGATTTTCAGCGGGGAATACGGTATGGTTAATCACATATCTCCCGGGCATTCGGGCTATGGCGTCATACGCAGATGCTTTGATGAAATTTATAAGCTCACAGAACAAAAGCCGCAGTATTACGAGCTGGAACTGAAGTCTATGCTCACGGAGCTTTTCAAGCTGTTTTATGTAAATAATCTTGTGCTGACTTTGCAAAATACCCGTTCTCACATCCGTCAGAATGAGTTGATGGCCAACATATTGCGCTATATAAACGAGAATTATCGTTCTGATTTGTCCATTCATTCGATAGCTGCAGAGTTTTGCCTGAGTGATGTGTATTTTATGACCTATTTCCGCAAAACCTCAGGTATGACCTGTAATAGATATATCACCGAGGTCAGACTGCGTGAGGCAGGGCGCATGCTGCTTGATACTGACAAGTCGGTTTCGGAGATATGCTTTGAATGTGGCTTTCGCAATCTCTCTAATTTTAACAGACGATTCAGAGAATATTATTCCGTAACGCCGTCGGAATATAAGAAAATGTTAAAATAAAAGGCAAAACAAAAAAAGGCTTCGGAAAATTACTTCTCGAAGCCTTTGCCTGCTATCTGACATACATATACATCGTTTCTTTTATCTTGTGCATAAATTCCTGAATTGACATATTGCCGTTGAAGCTTTCTCCTCCGTTCATCGAGAACTCCAAATTGTGGTGCCATGTGCTGCAATATGTCTGGTTTGAAATGATATATTCGCTGTAATTTTCTTTGGCAGTATTGTAATATTGCTCAAACTGCGTCAGCAGCATCCATTTACTGCTGCCTATATTTCTCAGACAGTCAGAAAACTCTTTTTTATACATGCCGTTGCTGCTTATGGTAAGGTTTATCAGGGGATTTAGCTGCTTTTTGCCGGTGCCTGAGGCAATATCGGAAAACGGCGAGATGTCAGTAAATATATCGTTTGATGGACTCCATGGACATGAGCAGCCCATCAGCAGTTCACAGTCGTAGGGTATAAACACTGCCTTGCCGTCGCTCGGACGGAAATAAATATAGTGATTGTTATAATTATTGCGCATATCGTCCTGATTACCGATAAGGTAATTTATGGCTGAAAATCGCAGGAAGCTGTCTATGTCGACTACAGCCTCCAGTTTTTCCCGTGTGACGTTTTCACTATTCAGCACAGCAATCAAATTTTTAAGCTGCCGGTGCTGTGAGCTTTCCTGATTGGTCTTTAATTCAAAGTTATAAAATACGCCCTTGTTCCTGTCTGAAATTCCATAGGAATTATTTGTTTCATATGTTACAGGCTGGGTATCATCCCATTTGCATTTATACAAATCGCCGCCCTGTTCTTCCTTTGGAAAATATCTGTTGATAAATATCTCATCTACAGGCTCAAAAAACCTGTATATTCCCATCACGATGTTATTTATGCTGAATACTGCCAGCCGGCAATTCTGAGCGGCTATACTGTTGTCTTTAAACATTTCAAACGCGTAGATGTTGCGCACATATGTGTTGTCCATGTTGCAATTCCATTTTAGATACATATTTTGCAGTGTGGCAAAGGTACGCTTAATGCGCGTCTGTTTTTTTTTCTTTTCGGACTGCTTAGTTTGACCTATTTCCTCCAATTGTTTGTCCTTGTCGCTGTCAAATGTTTCGTTAAAGCTCAGTTTGAAATGGACGAGGTTGTATATGCCCAGAATGTCATTGTAAAAATTGCATTTTGAATTGTTGCCATTGATTCTGAATCCAACTTCGTTCATGACATATTTTTTTTGGTTTACGGTGACGGTCATAAGCTCTGCCTTGCGGTAGATTGACGACTTGTTTGATGCGACACGATCGCTTTCAATATCGTTCTGAAGCTTGGCAAGCTCGCTCTTATCTATGCTTAAATCGATTTTTACCACGCTGTTGACGTCAAAAAGCTCATCATAAAGCCCTTGTTGATCGATATTTTTATAATTTCCCTGCTCGTCAGGAATAAAACCGTCGGTATTAAAATTAATTTCGTTGAGATTCAATAAACAAAGTATTATAACGGCTGCCATTATACATGCCAGTACTTTTTTCAGCATATTTATGACCATCCTTAAATAAGTGAATATGGCTTGTTATCTTGCATTTCTGACAGTTAAATTGCGATAGAAAAAATCACTATTTTATAGTATATCAAAATTTAACATATATTACAACTATTTTTTAAAAATATTATACAAAAATAAAAAAGATATTATACAAAACTAAATTTATATAAAATATATATGACGGCCAATGCTGCCGTGTGTGTACTTTATAAAGACGGCATAATTCTAAAGAAAATCTAAAGAATCAACTCAACCGCTTGCAATAATTTATTCATAATGTTATATTAAATTCAGAAATTTGTTACACAATCGGCGCGATTTTACAATATATCTGTAGAACTATGCGATATATTATGTGTGCCTACATAATCAATAAAGAAAAATGGAGTTGAATCAAGATGATACAGGTAGAAAATTTGGAAAAGTATTTTAAAAAGACAATCAAACAGCCGGGTTTTTTGGGAAGCGTTAAGTCGCTCTTTCACAGTCAGAAAGAAATTGTCAAGGCTGTGGACGATATTTCGTTTCATGTTGATAAGGGGGAAATTCTCGGCTTCATCGGACCTAACGGCGCGGGCAAATCCACCGTTATCAAGATGCTGACGGGCATTCTCACCCCTACGGGCGGAAGCTGCGTTATCAACGGGCAGAATCCCCAGAAAAACCGAAAGAAGTACGTCAAGGAAATCGGCGTTGTATTCGGTCAGAGAACCCAGCTTTGGTGGGATCTGCCTCTTACCGAAACTTACACGGTGCTCAAGGAGATTTATGAGATAGATGACGCTCAGTTTAAAAAGCAGATGGCTTTTCTCAACGAGGTGCTGGAGCTTGACCCTTTTATAACCTCACCCGTTCGCACGCTGTCGCTGGGTCAAAGAATGAGAGCCGACATCGCGGCATCCCTGCTGCACAATCCTAAGGTGCTGTTTCTCGACGAGCCGACTATCGGTTTGGATGTGGTTGTAAAGGACAACATCCGCAAGGCTATTGCGAAAATCAATCAGGAAGAGGGTACGACTGTAATCCTGACCACCCACGACCTTGAGGATATTTCCTCACTCTGCAAGCGAATCGTCATGATTGACCACGGCAAAAAGGTGTATGACGGCAGCCTGTACAACCTCAAGCAGAAATACGGTCAGATGCGTGAGCTGAATTTTGAGGCGGTGGACAGCGAATCAGCGGCAACTCTCGACTACGCAAACACATTTGCCGCAAATGCTCTTGAAGAGGGCGATCTGACCGTTACAACAGAGGGCGCAATGGTATCGGTGGGCTTTAATACAGATAAGATTTCGGTGGAGAAGATGCTGAATTACACACTCAGCAAGATACACGTTAAGGATATAAACGTAAAGGACGCCGACATTGAAGAAATCATACGCCGCCTGTACAAAAGCGGTGTAGAGGATGCGTAACAAGTTTATAGAGTTTTGTGGGTTTGTTTGGTCAATTAAAAACAATAAAAGTATAGTGGTTGGAACTGAGCAGGACGCTCTGGAGACGATACAATATCTGACCGAACATTATGGAGATACAAATGCGCCGCCGAGAATATCGCCTCGCGCGGCGTACTGGAACGCTGCGGCTTCAGGCTCGAATACGAGGGCATGGGCATGTATCACGGCGAGGAGCGGAAGAAGTGCGACTATAGATATTCTGCGGAGTGAACGGCCAAAAAATCTGGTTTTACGGGGAGATAATATGAGATTGAGCGGTACGGTTTTTTCAAAATCACTTGAAATGGATACCGGCATTGCAATAGTCACGCCAAACAAATTGAAGGATAACGAGCCTTACAAGGTGGTGTATCTGCTCCACGGTATGTGCGGCAGCAGCAGCAACTGGCTGGATTATTCCCTGCTGCCCGTCTATGCAAACGCCGGCAATTCGATATATATTATGCCCGACGCAGCTCGAAGCTTTTATACAGATATGAAGTACGGCTTCAAATATTTCACATATATCACCGAGGAACTGCCTTATATCTGCAAGAATATTTTTAATATCTCCTCTGACAGGGAGAATACCGCGATTCTCGGAGGCTCAATGGGCGGTTACGGCGCGTTGAAATGCGCTTTGTCAAAGCCTGAACAATACGGCGTGTGCGGTGCGTTTTCATCCTGCTGCTTGTTCTTCGGCGAAAACCGCGAGGCAATGAAGAACAGCGAACTGCGGCAGAAGTTTATTGAAACCTTCGGAGAGCAGCTTGCGGCGGACTTGGTGTCGGCATTCGGTGAAGATATTGAATTGAAACCCGAACATGAGATATTGGAGCTGGTCAAAAGGGCTCAGAGCGGCGGCATTATGCCCAAGCTGTATCTGACCTGCGGCACTGAGGATTATTTCTATCGCGATCACCTGAGATTTTGTCGTGAATTGGGCGAAATGAACATAGACTTTGAATTTGAGCAGTGGCAGGCGCGCCATGATTTTATATATTTCAACGACGCGCTGAAAAAGGTTATTGATAAATTTTTGCTTTAGCATTAACAAATAAGGGAGGTCTTTCAAGACATGAGAAAATTCTTAAAAACCTACCTTCCCTTTACAAGGGCGGGTATACAAGGAGCAACGGCCTACCGCGCCAATTTTATAGCGTGGTTTATAGGCAACATAATGTACTGCTTTGTCATGTACTATGTTTGGCGGGCGGTGTTTGACTCGTCGGGCAGCGGAAGCTTCAGCGGCTTTACAATGACAGATATGGTTGTGTTCCTCTTTGTGACCAACCTTACAGGCTATCTTACCTCCAGCGACGGCTCTTTTGCGGTGGGCGAGGAGATACGCGACGGCAATGTTGCAATGCGCCTTATTAAGCCTGTGAGCTTTGACATGACATTTTTATTCAATGAACTGGGGCAGAAGTCGCTGACGTTCACGCTTATATTTATTCCGATGCTGGCGGGGGTGGAGATTTACAAGTATTTCGCCTACGGTCAGGTTATGTTCAGCATAGTCACCTTCGCACTGTATATGCTCAGCGTGGTGATGAGCTATATGTTTTCTTTCTATATGAATGTGTGCTTTGGATTCATGGCATTTTTCCTCAAAAACCTGTGGGGCTTCAACATACTCAAGGACAGCATTCTGCGCTTTCTCTCCGGCTCGGTAATCCCGCTGGCATTTATGCCGGACGCGCTGCGCAGGGTCATGGAATGGCTTCCCTTTGCCTCGCTCAGCTACACTCCCGTCATGATCTACATGGGAAAATATACGGGTCAAGAGGTAATAATGCGGCTGGCTTTGCAATTTGCGTGGGTGGTAGTATTCTGGTTGATTTCAAAGATAATTCTGTCGATTGCATTGAAGCACGTTACCGTGCAGGGCGGCTGAAAGGAGGATTATATTAATGCATATATTTAAAGAAACAAGGCGGGCATTTCGCCTTTTTAGGATATTTGCGGCACAGCACTTGAAAAAGCTGATGGAATACAAGGTTGACTTCATCACGGGAGCGGTGTCGTTCCTGCTCGACCAATTGGTTAATATCGCGTTTCTGACTATAATATTCACGGGTGTGGACAATCTCAAGGGATGGTCTTATTACGAGATTCTGTTTATCTACGGATTTTCGCTGCTTCCCAAGGGACTTGATCACCTGTTTTGCGACAACCTTTGGAATGTCGGCTACAACATAATCCGCAAGGGCGAGTTTGACAAATATCTCACCCGTCCGATAAGTCCGCTGCTGCATGTGACGGTGGAAATGTTTCAGGTGGATTCGCTGGGTGAACTGATCGTTGGAATTGCGCTTATCGCCACCTCAGTGGCGCATGTCAATCTGCCGTTCGTGTGGTATGACATACCTCTCGCAATCATTGCGGTGCTTTTCGGCATGCTGATTTACACATCTATCAAGATAATTCTCGCATCCATTGCATTCTGGACCAAGCAGAGCGGTCATATCATCAACATGATTTACGGAATGAACGACTTTGCCAAGTATCCCGTTGAAATATACAGCAAGGCGGTGCGCAACGGCATTACCTACATCATACCGTTTGCATTTACGGCATTTTACCCCGCAAGCTACCTGCTTAGGCACACCGACCCGCTTTTCAGCATAGGCGGCACGGTTATTGCGGGCTGTGCGCTGTTTGTGATAGGTCTGATAGTGTGGCACAGGGGTTTGAATGCATATGAAAGCGCAGGGTCTTAATCAAGAGGAGAATTTAATGAGTATTCGATTGGCTGCGGTAAATGATATTGATATTTTGTGTGGGCATGACCTGCACATCAGCAAGACGGAACTTAAAAACCTCGTCGAATTAAACAGAATTTATATTGCCGAGGAGAATGGCGAGTTTATCGGCTGGCTGAGGTATAATCTTTTTTGGGACAACACTCCGTTTATGAATATGCTGTATGTTTTTGAAGAATACAGAGGTAACGGAATCGGCAGGCAATTGGTGGAGCATTGGGAGAAGCAGATGACTCTGCTCGGATATGATACCGTAATGACCTCGACCGCCTCCGATGAATACGCACAGCATTTCTATATGAAGCTGGGCTACAAGGTGATAGGCGGATTTTTTCCCAAAGGCGATCCGTATGAAGTGATTTTGTCGAAGTATTTGTAAGACACAATACGCCCGATGCAATCTGATGAAAAATCCGACTGCGCGTGTATCAAAAGGTCGGGTTTGTAATTGTCTCGGAAACTCAAGAAGAATATATTATGGTGTATTATTTGTAAATTTTGCAGATGGGGTGATTTTTTGTGGAGAGCGATTTTTACACCGTCGTATTTATAATAAATCAACATGAGTTTTACACCATTTGGATTTGCGACAAGGAAATATTTGTGACTGATTTTGGAAAGATTCTTTTGTTTAAAAATGAAGCAGATGTCAGAAAATATGCCATAGAACATAATCTTCCATTGAGTGATGAGGAATGTACCGTCTATAATGTCGATGGTGTCAACCAATGGGTGTTAAGCGGTAACAGCTCGGTTGATTGCGATAAAATCTTGAATTTTTGGAATATTGTGCAAGATGTGGCGCGGATGGTTGATACAAAATTCCTCGGCGACAAGCAAACCTCAAAAATCGACCGAATTTACAACATGTTGTTTTACGGCACAAATATTCTCGCGGATGAGGATGATGAATTATACATTCCGGAGTGGTCGGAAGTGCAGTTGGAACTGCTCAGAAAAATTATGCTGGACGGCGTGAGAATTTTGCAAGAGTTGATGATTGAGCGAGGCGGAACACTGTGAATATAACATTTGAAACAGCTAATGAGCTTTATGCACTTGGATTTTCGTACAGGCATTATCAGAAGCATTGCCAAAAGGGCATGGTGTACTATTACAATGGCAGTGAGTGGGTAATCGGTGGAAATGTTGATGAGCCGCTGACCGATACACAACGCGAAATAATTGATAATGGCACATGGCTGCCATCTGAAGCTAACCTTATCGAGTGGCTTCAGGATAACGATTTTGTCTTTGTTGTTGTTAATACAGACGGCTTTTTCAAGGTTGAATGCAAGGATACCGTTACAAATACCCAATATAATTCCAAGATGCCTACATTAGAGTTTGCAATGGCGGCGATCATCAAAAAAATCCTAAAAAAGCACGAGCGTGAGTTTGACACCAAAGAACCCATATATGGTGTTATTGTCGAATAAAATTAACGAAATCAGGTGAATGCTTGAGCAAAAAGAAAAAGGAACATGTCACTTTTGACAGATTGATGAAGCAGAAAAAATCCGTTCCGTTTGCAAAGGTAAACAGAACGGCAAAATCAAATTTCGGAAAACGAAATAAGGAAAATTCAGGAAATAAGGAATTTCATATGAACATAGAAAATTTAAAGCTAAGACTTTTGGGAGAATACGACCTCGATGAAATCTGTACGCTTGTATATGAATCCTTTGCCAAGGGAACAGATTATTCCGACGGCGTGGTCGAAGAAAAGCTGGTGCGGGAAATCGTATCCATGCCCTACTACATCCCCGAATTGGCATTTGTAGCTGAAATTAACAGCAAGGCGGTTGGCTTCTGCATGCTGTCGAAATTCCCGCTCAGCGGCAGGTATGAGGATGAATTTCTCATTCTCAGCCCCGTTGCAGTGGATTACAGGCATCTGCGCCGGGGCATCGGCAAACGTATGCTGACGCTGGCGATCGACAGGGCTAGATCTATGGGCTTTAAGGGCATTTTAGTTGAGGGCAACCCCGCATTTTATCACACGGTAGGTTTCCGCATATCTACCGACTTCGGGATATATCCGGGCGAATCGGTGCATTTGCCTGCACCCGAGTGCCTGATGGCAATGGAACTGTATGACGGTGCGCTCGGGGACATTGGCGGATATGTGGATTACAGCATGTACAAATCGCTGACATAAGGAAAATTTAAAAATTGATATATGGGAGCAGCTTTATAACAAGGCGCGAGAGGTTTATTAATATGAATGTTTTTGTAGTGTATGTGCATCCAAGCGACAACAGCTTTACCTATTTGGCAAAAGAAGAATTTATCAAAGGGCTGACCGACGCCGGACATTCAGTGGAAGTGTCAGATTTGTATAAGATGAATTTCAATGAGGTATTTTCAGAGAGCGAGTATCTGCGAGAGGCTTTTTACGACGAATCCGCCGATGTTCCGCAGGACGTGCTTGATGAGCAGGCGAAAATCAATGCGGCTGATGCTATTGTATTCATTTATCCTGTGTTCTGGACTGAAGCACCCTCAAAGCTGGTCGGCTGGTTTCAGCGCGTGTGGACATACGGCTTTGCTTACGGTCAAAACCTGAAAATGAAGCAGCTTGACAAGGCACTTTTCCTGGTGACAATGGGCGGCAGTCTTTGTGATGAGGTCCGAAAGCAGCAGGCAGAGGCTATGAAAACAGTAATGCTGGGCGACAGAATCAACTGCCGAGCCAAAGAAAAGCAAATGATTTTCTTTGACGAAATGACGCGCGGTTACGGGAATGACGGTCACAGGGCAGAAAATCAGGAAAAGTTCCTCAAACAGGCATATAAAATCGGTTTGGAGTTTTAGAGCCTATAGGTAACTTTGCTAACATAAAAAGCAGTTCACACTGATATTTTTCAGTATGAGCTGCTTTATTTTTATATATTTTTTAAGCTGCGGCAGAGTTTTCGTCTGTTACTGTTGTTGAAACGACAGTCGTGGTAGAAATTATGGTGGAAGTTGCTGTAGGAGTGGTGGAAGTTGTTGTAGGAGTTTTTGTGGTGGTCGTTGTTTGCTCGGTGAAATAGGGATTGCCGGCTGCCCACTTGTCCGACGGATCCCAGCCTTCATGCGCGGAATCACGGATTCTCTGAGGAATTGGGATGCCTGCAGGTCCCGAGCTGCTCACAATATTTACCTGAGTTCCGATGGGAACATTGTCATATATCCACTTGCTGTCTCTCACGCAAAGGCGAATGCAGCCGTGAGATGCAGGTGAACCAAGCTTGTCGTATTCGGCATTGTCTAATGACGAGACACTTTTTTGATTGTACGGCACAGAATGGAACAGGTAGTCGTTACCCAATGTCAATCACTTAAGGTGAATTAGCAGTTGTTCTTCTTATTGTGATAGAATTTCATAACACGAGGAGCAGATGGTCTGGGAACAGATCTGTTTGGTCTGATGGGAACAACAGACTGCTT
>JAQXFQ010000106.1 GCA_029005175.1 Bacillota bacterium | reverse complement strand
CGTGTTGACATATACCTCCTATCGATTATAATTATTATATCGTTGAATGTTTTTGGAGGAATTGAAAATGAAAAAGCTGCTGGCCAAAACCAGAGCCGCCGCAGATAAATACAACATGTTTGGTCAAAACGAAAAAATTGCTGTCGGCATCTCCGGCGGCAAGGATTCAATGATGCTGCTGATGCTCATGGCTGCACTCAGGGATTTCCACCCGTCGCACTTTGAATTAACTGCGCTCTGCCTCGATCCATGCTTCGGCGGTGTTGAAAACAACTACACACCCATTATTGATTTATGTCACAAGCTAGATGTGCCTGTAATTATCAAACGCTCACGTCTGGGTGAAATTATATTTGAAGAACGCTCCGAGTCAAATCCATGCTCACTCTGCGCGCGAATGCGCCGCGGTATTCTGCACAACATGGCAATCGAGGCGGGATGCACCAGGCTTGCGCTTGGGCATCATCTGGACGACGCCGCCGCAACATTTTGGATGAATCTCACCTCGGGCAGCCGGATAAGCTGTTTTTCTCCTGTCACCTATCTCGACCGCAAGCAGATTTATCTGATACGCCCTATGATATTCTGCCGCGAGCGTGAAATCGCCTCGACCGCCGCACGGCTTGAACTCCCCATTATTAAAAGCCGCTGTCCTGCCGACGGAGCTACCGAGCGCAAAAAATCCTCGGATATGCTTCATGAGCTTGAAAAAACATATCCGAATTTAATCGAACGTATCATTTCCGCAATACAGCACGATGATATTTCCGGATGGGGACAACAGTGAATAAGTTGTTAAGAAACTGACATTTCAAATCATAATTTAGCTGCGTGACGTCCACTCGAAAATCTTCGATTTTCTCGTTAGTTTTTTATGAGCTTCGCATTTTTCCTATTGCAAGTTTTTCTTGCACTTTAGCTTTGTAGGGGCTTTGCCCCTACGACCCCACGAAGGGCGCCGCCCCTCGACCCCGCCAAGAGGACCAGTCCCCTTGGATTTCCATTGTAGGTGTCCTACTTTAGTTCTACTGTATCATGCCGCAATAATTCTTCCAACAATCACCGTGATGTCGTCGTCCTCACCGGCGGGTCGGCGTTTGACTGCATGCTCAAGCAGATATTTGGCAAAATCCCTTGCCGACTGTCCGTCGTAATTTTTCAGCATATTTTCAAACCACATGCTGCCGTCCGTCGGCACACCGTCTGAGAGCATTACGATAATATCTCCCTCCTCGGCAGTGAATGAATATTGCGCCGTGTCAGTTTCGCGGAGTATCCCCAGCGGCAGTGATTCAATGTCAATGCGGTTTACCACACCGTCGCGCACATGATAGGACTGCGCCGCGCCTGCCTTGCAGAACATAGCCCGTCCGCTGTATAGATTAAGCCGCAGACTGTCGATAGTGGAGAGTGATTCGTCTTCAGATTTTATGAGCAGGGCGGAGTTTACGATTTTCATTGCGCCGTCATAGCTGAAGCCTGCTTTTAGCAGTCTGGAGAGCAGTCCGCAGGCCATGGCACCGTCCACAGCCGCGCGCCCCCCGCTGCCCATGCCGTCGCTTATCAGCATATATGCGTTGCCCTCGCCGTCAATGAATGCGTCGTAAGCGTCGCCGCAAAGCTTCTCTCCGTCACAGCAATGCTGTGCGCCGCCGAATGACAGCATATAATTTTGTCTTTGTATCAGCGTGACGTTGAATTTATCTTTGCCGCCGTCGAATTTAGGCTCACTGAATTCACAGCCGAGGGCTTCTCCTATAAATTCGCCTATTTCATACTTTTCGAGATCCACATCGTTGGTGATGCGAAGTGAAAGATTGACCTTTAGCCGACCGTTGCGATTTTTGGTGCATTGTACCGAATCCACCGTGTATCCGCATGCACTCAGCGAAACGGCAAGCTGCTCTGCTGAATATTTATCCTCATAGTCCACCGCGCCGATTTCCTCGCTCAGCTCGGTGAGCATCATGCCCACACCCTCGAGCTGGTCACTGATTACCGAGCGCACCTGCGATATGCGTTTGCGCGCGCTTTGCGATGCGATGTGGTAGCCGTATTGGCTGTTGATTTCTCCGGCAAGCTCGGCTTCGTGAATACATTTGCGTCCAAGTGCGTCGGATAGGTCTAACCCTCGTATCTTGCCGGATTTTTTTAGGATAGGAGTGAGCTTTTCCATATTCAAGCCGATAGTTTCACAGTCTTTTTTCCAGCATTGCTTTAAGCAGGCGCAGCCGCTGCAGACCTTTGTAACCGAACGGCGATAGATCGTATCTACTTCGGGCGAGTTGATTTTATCCAGCTTGCCCGACACCTGTTCAACCACGCTGGATACTCCCGACAGCGCGTCTGCCGCTTCTTCCAGCCTTTTGATGACAGCCGTGTTGTCGCCTTTTCCGGGAGAGGCTCTGCGAGTATCCGCAAATCCTGTCTTGGTGAGCAGTTTTTCCGTAAATTCCGCAGGGACAAGGCAGGATATAACTCCCGCCGCGATTATTTCGGAGATGAAGATATAATTAAACCTCCCCGAGGCGAGACTGCCAATTAAGCATACCGCCGCATATGCCGCCGCACTGAATATTTTGCCGTATACCGCAGTGTATCCGGACAGCAGAGCGGCAATCGGGCATATCGCCGCCATATAAATTGAACCTCCCGACAAAGCCGTTACAGCACCCGCCGCAATGCCGCACACCGCGCCGCCGACCTCTTTTTTAAATTGCAGAACCGTCAGCACGGCTGCATGGAGAAGCACGATTCCTGGTGATATGCCTATTATGCTGAACTGACATATCGGAATCAGCAGCACAGACAATGTGATTATCAGAGATGCGGCGGACTGCCGGCTCAATTTTATGCCATATTCAGAGTGTGAATAAATGCTTGACGCAGCAGCGAAGAACATTGCGGCAATGCCGGCCATTGCCCCCTCCAAAGCGTAGAATATTGTGCTGTAGGAAATAACTGAACTGACGGTTCCGCTTATAACCATGCCTGTGAGCAGCACTCCCGCAAACGCCGTGAAGAGCGGATAAAATTGAGCGGTATTGATGGATTTAAGCTCGCCCAGCGCCCAGCGTATTCCTGCGACAGCGATGATTGAAGCGATGTGGCGAAGCTCGTCCAGCGACATGAGAAAGCCGCCCTCTATTATGCAGCCGATAACTCCGCCTACAGCTGCCGCTGTGGAATAGCGTCGCGGCACGGCAGCAGTGAATGCCGCACCAAACGGAGAGTATCCTCCGGGAAGATTGGCGCAGCTCATCAGAATTGCGGCGGCGGTTACGGCGAGTTTCGGCATTCGCCTGCGGAATTCTTCCTCAATATTGCGGTTCTCCTCGCCCGAGAAAGCTTCGGCTGTCTCCTGTGTTCTCATTTGATGTTCCTCCTCGTTAATTGTAATAATGAACTTAATTTTAAATGAATGCGAGTGTGATTTTTGTCGCAATGTGCAGTTGTTCAAATTAATGTAATTTTTTTTATTTGACTTATACATGATTTTTTTGTATAATTTCATCAGAGTTTTTATTCTGATGTAGTGGAAAAGGAGCGATATTTTAATTATGGAACAAAAACAAGGGAATGTGCAAAAGCCGCAAAACGGCAATAGACAGGATTACACGGGTATCAAATTTCTCGGAGTGATGTTTTTGCTGGTAGTTATCGTCTGCGGAGGCTTTCTGGCGTTTTCACGGATTCGCGCGAGGGTGAATTCACATCCTGATAATGCGCAGAGCGCGATGGAAACAGTGAGAGTGACCTTCCCCGAGGGGCGCACGGTAATGCAGTATGGAGAATTGCTGGAGGTTAATGAGGTCTGCGCGGCTGAGGATTTTTATGCGGCTATGCGAGATAACGACTTTACGGCGGATTATGCATTTTTGCCCGCAAACGACATTCTTCAGCAGAGAGAATACCCGCTGGAGGGCTATCTTTACCCCGATACGTATGATTTTTTTGTGGGAGAAAAGCCTGTTTCGGTCATCAAAAGATTTCTGAATAATTTTGACGCAAAGGTTTCGGATGAACTGATTGAACACGCAAATTCAAACGGCGAGGGCTTTAAGAATATAAAGATGAGCTTTGACAATGCTGTGAATCTCGCTTCGATAGTGGAACGTGAATCACCCACTGACAATGAACGCGCAAAAATTGCGGCGTGCTTCTATAACCGCATGGAAAATCCTTCGGCTTCGGGCACAGGTGGCAAGCTCCAATCCGACGCGACAAAATTTTATCCCTATGTGGTGGGCAATACTCCTGAAAATTTCGAGAGTGAATATGATACATATGATTTTGCGGGACTGCCCAAAGGACCTATATGCAGTCCGTCGTTAAGCTCGATTAAGGCGGCGGTTTATCCCGACAGAACCTGCAAGGCGTATTTTTTCTACAACGACATCAATGACAATCATTACTATGCCACTACATACGAGCAGCACCTGAAAAACATTCAGTATTGCAGAGATAACGGAATCGCACAGTAATTATTGGCGGATTTTTCCTGAATATTCACTGCATACCAATGCAAATATCTGAATATAATAAAAACGTCATAAAGTATCGGCAATTCGATATCTCAGAATTGCCGATACCTGTGTGATATTTGCGATAAATATTAACAGAAATTATGACTTGATTTGAAATATTTTATAAAAGCAACACAATCTTAGAATTTTTTTGAATTTTCTATTGACAACGCTCTCAATATGTAATATAATATTCAAGCACTCGAGAGAGCATCTAAAAATCAAATATCGCGGGGTGGAGCAGCTAGGTAGCTCGTCGGGCTCATAACCCGAAGGTCGTTGGTTCAAATCCAGCCCCCGCAACCATGTTAAACGCCGTATCCAATAGGGTTCGGCGATTTTTTTATATCTTGTGGCATTTTCAAAAATGCCGTTTTGGGGACTATTTGGGGACTATTGCCGAAAAAACTTGAATTCAAAATGTAGTAAAAATTAGTAAAAATCAGCCCCGGAGCGGCGGCAGAAATTGAATTGCCTTGCCATAATCTAGCCGTCAGATAGTGGAATATTCGCATTGAAGCCCGAGCAAACCCCGAGAAAAAAGCAGGGTGAAGCTGTGCGCCTTGCCCTGCCGTGTGGTTATTTGATTATTAAATGGTTGAGTATCTTGTATATGCTTTCTAGTATTGAGCGGTTTGAAATTCCATTGATAAGCCTGTTACAGCTCTCTTGAAGCATTATCACATCTGCGCCGCTGTCGGCAGGCTTGTGTTTGCGCTGGCGTTCTGCTCTCTTGCCTGCAACGTATCCGGCAGTAAATACCGTGCCGCATGCGGTGAGCGTTCCCCAGCGTTCATCATCGGCTTTAAATATGTCATGGGCGTGGCTG
>JAQXFQ010000105.1 GCA_029005175.1 Bacillota bacterium | reverse complement strand
CCTCTTGGCGGGGTCAAGGGGCAGCGCCCATTGTGGGGGTGTGGGGGCAAAGCCACCACAAAGCTAAAGTGCAAGATAAACTTGCAATAGGAAAAATGCGAAGCCCCTAAAAAACTAACGAGAAAATCGAAGATTTGCGAGTGGACGTCAATCAGATAAACTATGATTTATAATATTTAATATCAATTTATCTGCGCCTTTTACCTTTATTTTTCTGATTTTTTCCGTATATACCCAGCGCAAAAAAAGCTACAGCCAAAACAATATCCAAAATTATCAGCAGGATATAGTCGCCCGCCTGCGCGCCGGGTCTGATGCATTTTATTATTATCTGAATTACCGCAAGCGCGGCAAATACGGCTCCGAATCCGAAACAATAGGACATTCTCTCCGAGAGATTCCGTGACTCAAGCCATTGTTTTATTTTATCAATCATTTCGTTCCCTCCGTAAAAAATTATTACCCGAATCAATATTTTTTCAGATTGCGGTAATATTTATCGGGCAGCAGTCTGTTGCCCGAGCGCATGGCTCCTGAGCCTCCTGCGCTGTAGCGTCGGCGCGAACCGGGGGATACATTCAGCTTTGGAGTGCGGTTGCGTATTATGACCGAGAATACATATACCACAGCCAGAATTATAATCACCCAGCCGATAAGTCCCATCAATATGGATGTCGCGTTGTTGCTGCTGCGGCTCTCGGCATATGCTATGAGCATCGGATCATCAGTTGATGAAAACAGATCGATGTCATCGTTATCCTCATCAGTCACAATTCCTCCGCCCTCGGGTTTGCTCTCTGTGGCGTCTGATACCGTGTCGGAGGGCACATCCTCCGCATCACCGACAATAAGCTCATACTTTGCCACCTTCACGCCCTTGGAAGAGTCAACAGTCGCGGTAATAGTAACCACGCCCTTTTTCAAGCCGACTACCTTTACAGCACGGTTATCTATATACGAAGCCGAAGCTATTTTAGGGTCTGAGGATTCAAATTCGGTAAAATATGAATATCCCATATCCTTGATAGAGAGGTAAAGTACGGTAGATTTACCGACCGAAACGCGCTTTGCATTTGACGATGAAAATGTAATACTACCGAGCGTTGCCTGCGGATTTGAAGAAACCTCCACTACAGACACATTGGCGTCAGGGTCTGACGACACTCTGGACGATGTACCGGTAGCAAACGCGCCGAAATTCAAAAAGCATACTGCCGCCGACATCAGGCATAAAAACGATATTGCTTTTTTTATATTAATTCCAGACATATGTCAATACCTCCGTCAAACAGCATAAGTCAGATAACTTCTAATTATTCCAAATCATTATATCAAATAAGCCGCTCTATTGCAAGCGATTTATTTACGTATTATTGTTAATATTGTATAAAACTTATTTTGCTGCCGATAATATATAGCGTAAATCATAATTTAGCGGAGAGTACGCAACAATGGGAATCCAAGGGGACTGGTCCTCTTGGCGGGGTCGAGGGGCAGCGCCCATTGTGGGGGTGTGGGGGCAAAGCCACCACAAAGCTAAAGTGCAAGAAAAACTTGCAATAGGAAAAATGCGAAGCTCATAAAAACTAACGAGAAAATCGAAGATTTGCGAGTGGACGTCACGCAGATAAATTATGATTTATAAATGTAACCAACGGGAGTAATCAAATAATGTCAACAGGAACAAGCGGAATTCGTCAGGAATGCTCGCGCAGATACACGCTGCTGCTGCGAATATATATTTTCATGCTGGCATTTGTTGCCGCATGCACGGCTGTCGTTCTTGCGATAGACGGCATAACGCTCGGAATGGGCATTGCCGCAGCGGTATGCGCCGCACTGTGTCTTACTGCGGCGGCTGTACCGCTGTGCAGCGGCAGAATAAGCTACACACGGACAGGCGGACGTCTGCGAATCGAACGCGGACTGATTGTTCGCAAAATAATTATTATCGGGCGGGATGAAATCAGATTTTCCGAAATATCCCGCAGCTTTATGGAGCGCAGATTTGGCATCTGCACCTTAACATTTGTCACAGGCGGCGGTAACGTGCGGCTCAAAGGCATTGACATTGCCGACGGACAGCGGCTGAACTATCTTTTCGGCGGAGAGGCGGCGGAATAATGCAAAATACTCGCTGCACACAAGGCAAGCCCCACAAATTGGAGATGCTCTCCCCCCTGCTTGCGCTTCCGTGGCTTATTACGATATTCTGTCTGATTTTCGTCAGGTGCGATGCAATCTCCATCGCCGTGTCAGCCTCTGCGGCGGCAATTCTCTCGGCGATAATCCTTATAATATCTTTCAGACAGGCTGCCAATAAATCATGGCAAATCGAAGGAAATGTACTGCATTTCGCCCGAGGCGTTTCCGATAAAAGATATACTACGCTGCGGCTGGACAGAATCTCCTCCTCGGAAATATGCGACACACCTTTTTATTCACTCTTCGGCGGCACTCGCGTTCGGCTGTATTCCTGCGCGTCTCCCCGACCGGTATTTTCCATGATACTTCCGAAAAATCAAGCCGCTGAGCTGATAAATCTGACTGCCGCTGTATTCGGCACACAAAAAGCGGTAAAGCCGCGTTACCTTGTTCATAAAAAATATTCCGCACTGCTTTCAGCGTTGACCTCGTGTGAAAGTTTTCTTCCTCTTTTCACTTCGGCATTGCTCTGTGCTTTCGGGCGCGGAAAAACCGAAATGTATGTAATTGCCGCCGCGCTCTGGCTGCTCGCTCTGCTGCATACTATATTATCGGTTTTGTCAGAATGCCGAATGTCGGTCTGTCACGTCAATTGCGGATACGCAATTCAAACGGGATTTTTCGGCGGGCGAAAAATATTCATTCCCGACCGCGCGATAATCGGTATGATTGAAACGCGCAGTCCAATAGCCGCCATCTGCCGGGCAGGGAAATTTGAACTTCTGTGCGCCGGGGGGCGTCGGATAACCTGCATCAACTGGTATGACGGCGATAATTCAGAACAGGCGGCATGCAGAATGATCGGCTGCGCAGGCAAAATCTTTGCCGTAATATCAGCCCCATCCGCTCTGAGAAATCGCTATTTCAAACAAATTGCGATGTGCGTGATATTCGCCGCCGCTGCATGGCGCGTTGCGTTATTAATTCCCGACGTTTTTCAGCCGGCATACACCGTAGGCTTTGTATTAGCGACGTCGCTGCTGCTTCTGCATGCTGTCATCGGAATGCGCTGCGGCGGCGAATTCGGCATAAGTCTGGCAAACGGCTCGGTGCGCGCATGCGGCATGAACCAGATAATGTGCAAATATATGACGCTGCGCATCGGGCAAATCTCAGTTATAAAAATACGCAGGGACTTTGCCGACAAACTGCGCGGCACCTGCACCGCCGAAATCATTCCAAAAGGGCGCAAACGAGGTGTGAAATGCCGGTGTCTTCCTTACGAAAGGTTTCTGGCGGCATGTGACAGAATTATTTGAGGCATAAATATACATTTATTGAATAATATGTGATGTATATAAAAGGCTATTGACATTTGATTATAATAAGATTATAATTAACAGCGTAAATAAATAACAATGTTAAATATTAACTTCGTTATTTATTTACGCTGTTAATTTTTTACGTCTGAATGAAAAAATCAAAAGATGAAAGGAGCTGAACACCATGCACAAGGATATTTACGGTCCCGGAGGCAAGCTTTTTCAAATGATGCACCGTCTGAAAACGCTCAAGCTTTCCTCTCTTTTTGACAATCTGACACATATGGAATTCATAACGCTGTGTACATTGGAAAGGTTTAAAAACGAAAAGCAAAAAGAGAAAATGAAAATTTCAGAAATAGCCAAATCTACAGGAGTTTGCTCCTCCGCCGCCTCACGCACATTAAACGGACTGGAAACCAAGGGTCTGATAAAACGTGTTTCCGACAGTGCCGACCGCCGAACCACCTATGCGGAGCTGACCGACAAAGGGCTTGAGGTTCTGTCAGAATGCCAAAAAACTATGGATGGATTTTTTGAAACGGTATTTAACAGAGTCGGCGAGGATAACATGAACCAATTCTTAAATATTCTCGACATGATTTACAAAGCTTTAACAGACGAGTTTGAAATCAGAGTTAAAACAAAGGAGTGATTGACTGATGGGTAAAATTTTTAAAAACATGCTCCCGTATTGGAAATCTGTCATCGTAATACTCGTACTGCTGATAGGGCAGGCATGGTGCGACCTCGCACTGCCGCAGTATACATCGGATATTATCGACGTAGGCATCCAAAACAACGGTATTGAGCATATTCTGCCCGAAAAAATAACGGCGGAGGAATATTCTCTGGCTCAAATCGTTATGACTGACGATGAGAAATCAAAGTGGCTTTCAGTCTACGACGAGGACGGCGAGTATTACTCGCTCAACGTGTCAAAAGACAAGGAGCTTGATGAGCTGGATGACAGCTTCATTCTGCCAGTTATTATGAACTACCGTCTTTCCATGACAGAAGAGGCTTCCTTCAGGCAAATGCTTATCGCTCAACAGCCGGACGTATCTTCGGAGATTATAAACAACATGACCATTGAGCAAATAGGCGAAATGATGAAGGTAGAGCTGAAGCCCTTTACACGCGAAATAGAAAATGAGGACGGCAAGACGGTTGAGGTCACATGTGTGGATATACGACCTCTGCTCGGCGCAATGCTTCAGGGCGGAAAAATAAACACAAGTGATATTCTCGCCATGCGCGACAGCCTCGAAAAAACGGTAAACACAATGGGCAGTCAGCTTATGAAATCGACTGGCGTTGCTTACGCCGCAGCATGTGACAGTGCGGCGGGCATTGACATAGAAAAAACACAGAAATCCTACCTGTGGGCATCCGGTGCCAGAATGCTGGCAGTCGCCCTGCTTATGGGAATAATTTCAGTAGGCGTCGGATTCGTCGCTTCTCGAGTGGGTGCAGGCGTAGGACGCGACCTCAGACGCAAAACCTTTGACCGTGTAATCAGCTTCTCAGGGGCGGAGATGGACAAATTCTCCACAGCCTCGCTCATCACACGAAGCACCAACGACATTCAGCAGATTCAGATGGTCACTGCCGTTTTTCTGCGCATGCTGCTCTATGCGCCTATTTTGGGCATCGGCGGCATTATCAAGGTGTCGGAGACAGGAGCGGGCATGGGATATATCATAGTTATAGCAGTTGTGGCTATATTGGCAGTAGTTATGGCTCTTATGATTATCGCTATGCCGAAATTCAAGCTCATGCAGAAGCTGGTAGACGCACTGAACCTGGTGTCGCGTGAAATCCTCACGGGCATTTCCGTAATCCGCGCTTTCGGACGCGAAAAACAGGAGGAGCAGCGTTTTGAAAAGGCAAATAAAGACTTGACCTCCACAATGCTCTTTACCAACCGCGTTATGACATTTATGATGCCGATGATGACTATAATTATGAACGGTCTGTCGGTACTTATTGTATGGGTGGCGGCGCACAAGATCGACGAAGGCAGCATGCAGGTAGGTGCGATGACGGCATTTATCACCTACACTATGCAAATAGTAATGTCGTTCCTCATGATAACCATGATGTCTATTATGCTCCCCCGCGCGGCTGTTTCGGCTGAGAGAATTGACGAAGTGCTCAAGACTGATTCATCTGTACTTGACCCCGAAAACCCCAAAGCTCTCACAAGCGACAAGGGCGTTGTCAAGTTTGAAAACGTAAGCTTCCGCTATCCCGGCGCTGATGACGATGTGCTGCACAATATCAGCTTCACAGCAAATCCCGGTCAGACTACCGCAATAATCGGCTCGACAGGAAGCGGCAAATCCACACTTATCAACCTTATTCCCCGTCTGTACGACGTTACCGAGGGCAAAATCACTGTCGGCGGCGAGGATGTGCGCAATCTGAAGCTTAAGGAGCTGCGCGACGGCATCGGCTTCGTTCCGCAAAAGGGTGTGCTATTCTCGGGCACTATCGCCTCAAATCTCCGCTTCGGCAATCAGGACGCTTCGGACGATGAGATAGCACACGCCGCGACAATCGCTCAGGCGGCGGATTTCATTGAGGAAAAGCCCGAAAAATACGACAGTCCCATTTCGCAGGGCGGCGCAAATGTATCGGGCGGACAAAAGCAGCGTCTTACCATAGCGCGCGCTATCGCCAAAAATCCAAATATTTTCATATTTGACGACAGCTTTTCGGCTCTTGACCTGAAAACCGACGCGGCTCTCCGCAAGGCTCTTAACAAAGAGGTTAAGGACAGCACAGTTATCATCGTAGCGCAGAGAATAAGCACTATTCTGCACGCGGATAACATTCTGGTGCTGGACAAAGGCTCAATAGTCGGCAGCGGAACACATGAAGAACTGCTGAAAAACTGCGAAGTCTACCGTCAGATTGCCCGCTCACAGATGTCCGCAAGCGAACTCGGCATTGAGGAAGGAGGCAGCGAAAATGAATAACAACCAAACGCATTCCGCACCGCGCCACAGAGGTCCGGGACACGGTCCGGGCGGCGGTATGCATCCCGTGGAAAAAGCCAGGGACTTTAAAGGCTCCATAGGCAAGCTGATAAAATACATCGCATCCTACAAGGCAGGCATATTCTTCGTTATCATAGCCGCCGCGCTGTCAACTGTATTCAACGTGGTAGGTCCTAAAATTCTCGGTAAAGCCACCACCGCGCTTTCCGAGGGGCTTATGGCTAAAATCTCCAACACAGGCGGCATTGATTTCGGTTACATCGGTAAAATATTGCTTTTTGTTCTCGGCTTGTACGTGTGCAGCGCAGCATTCAGCTTTATTCAGGGCTGGATTATGACCGGAATCACTCAGAAGGTATCCTACCGCCTGCGCCGCGAAATCTCGGAAAAAATCAACCGCATGCCCATGAAATATTTTGAGAGCCGCACCTACGGCGAGATTCTTTCGCGCATAACCAACGATGTAGACACTCTCGGAAACGGTCTGAACCAGAGCATTACACAGCTTATTACATCATCTGCCACAATGATAGGCGTGCTGGTCATGATGCTCAGCATATCTCCGCTTATGACGCTCATCACGCTGTTTGTGCTGCCGGTGTCAATGATTCTCATGTCGCTGGTTATGAAACATTCACAGAAATATTTCAAAATGCAGCAGGAATACCTCGGTCACGTCAACGGTCTTGTCGAAGAAACATACGGCGGTCACCAGGTAATCAAGGTATATAACAAGGAAAAATCCACCATTGAGGAATTCAACAAGACTAACGACGTTTTGTATCAATCGGCTTGGAAATCACAGTTTCTTTCAGGCATGATGCACCCGATAATGATGTTCGTGGGCAATCTAGGATATGCTGCAGTCGCCATATCCGGCGGTTTTCTGGCGATAAACGGCGTTATTACGATTGGCGACATTCAGGCGTTTATTCAATATGTCAAGAACTTCACCCAGCCGATACAGCAGATTGCACAGGTCATAAATCAGGTTCAGTCGATGGCTGCAGCGGCCGAGCGTGTATTTGAATTCCTTGAGGAAGATGAAGAAGTTCAGGTACTTGAAAATCCTGTAAGGCTTGAAAAAATCGAGGGTAATATAAAGTTCAACCACGTAAGCTTCGGTTATAATCCCGAGCAGATAATCATTCACGACTTCAGCGCAGACGTTCATTCGGGTCAAAAAATCGCCATTGTCGGTCCTACAGGTGCCGGCAAGACTACCATGGTCAAGCTGCTCATGCGATTCTACGATGTAAACAGCGGTGCAATAATGCTTGACGGTCACGATGTCAGAGAATTCAACCGCCGTGAGCTGCGTGATTCCTTCGGCATGGTGCTTCAGGACACATGGCTTTTCCGCGGCACTATAATGGAAAATATACGCTACGGCAGAATTGACGCAACCGACGAGGAAGTCATTGCGGCGGCTAAGGCGGCCTATGCCGATTCGTTTATACGCACTCTCCCCGGCGGATACCAAATGGAGCTTAACGAGGACGCGAGCAACGTATCTCAGGGTCAGAAGCAGCTTCTCACCATAGCGCGCGCCATTTTGGCGGACAATAAGGTTCTCATTCTCGACGAGGCTACATCATCTGTTGATACCCGAACCGAAGAACACATACAAAAGGCTATGGATAACCTGATGAAGGGCAGAACAAGCTTTATAATCGCTCACAGACTGTCCACCATCCGCAACGCCGATTTGATTATAGTAATGAAGGACGGCGATATTGTGGAGCAGGGCAATCACGATGAGCTGATAGCAAAGAACGGATTCTACGCTGACTTGTACAATTCGCAGTTTGAGCAGGCTGAATAAAATCTTATTGCAAAAAACCTCTCTTGTCCCGGTGGACAAAAGAGGTTTTTTTTGCGCCTGATATTAGGGCGTGTTGACACTACGCCCTAAATAGAATCTTCGCTGCTTTCTTTTCCATAAGTTCCCGCCATTATTGAATATACGTCTTCCACTGAAAGATTGGCTATTGTATCATCGTCATAAGGCAGATTATTTTTGCAAAGATATTCTTTGATCTCGTCTGTGACATTATAAACTGTATTTGATTTTAAGATGTTCTTTTCGTTGCCAATATATTTTTTTGCTATCGGGTCATAATCGAGCTCGGTTTTTTCTCCGGCTTCATAATTATCATTGAAGTCATAATATCCCTCTATATTGAGTTCCTGCAGCTTTTCCATTATTTCTTCATATTCTGATTCCTCAAGCTCAAAGTCTTCCGCATACATTTTAAGGTTATCCGCGAATTCGTCGTAATCTATGTCAGTAAGGCAATCATCCTGATAAACACAAATATCGTTGATGAAATCCTGATATGAATCTTCGCTGAATTGTTCTTCATCTACATGGAATAACTCAATAAATTTTTCATACGGAAGCAATTTCAATACATATTCAATGTACGCATCAGCAGATTCTTCATTTGCCTCAAAATATGTTGTTATATGTAATATTTTATCACTCAATTTGCAATCCAAATATTGTTCCGTGTAGGAAGTAAATCCGCTTATATGACCTTCAAATGCGGCTTCGGGTGCAGCTTCCGCCATATCTCTGAAAATATCTACATCGTTTAATTCAGAGTAATGCCCGTAAGGTCCGAGCGCAGATATGGTCAGCGGCGAATCATTTGCCATAACAAAATCAATTATTTCATCGTCATCCATTTCTTTGCCTTTATTCAGATGAATGGATGAAAGATGCTCACCATTCAAATCAATGCCTGAAAAATATACACTATTTTCGCCCTCATTGTATCGTCTTAATACCTTGAGAATAGAAATTAATTCTTCTGTTTTTCCGTTTACCGTCATTTTAAATTCAAAGTCTGCTGTTGCCATATCATCTTACCTTTCCTTAATATCAGTTGCGCTATAGTTTTATTAAAAATATTTTCTTGTAAAAGAACAATCAAAGTATACTCCACAGTATTTTAACAAACGGATATACCAATTCAATAAATATTTTAGTCTAAATATCCAAAAATGTCAATATTCATCGTGAATTTTTAACTGCACCGACAAAAATTCACTGTTGCATAATTTATGTTAAATTTTATAAAAATTCTTGAAAAATGTTTGACTTTTGTATGAATTTAATTTAATATATAAATAAATGCTGATAATTTCCATCAGTATCTGGGACAGGTTATTTTATGAAAGGATGTTATTTCCATGGAAAACAACAACACCCCCTTCGGCACACCACAGGACAATAACAATGCTACAACCGAGTTATTGTCCGACGCCGCAGCTTCACAGACGCCTTCCGCCGCTGACGCATCAACGGCAGCACCTCAGGCTGCACCTCAACAGCCCTATACCTACCAACCTGCTCAGCCGGTTCAGACCGCTGCGCCCCAGCAACCCTACAATCCCTATCAGGCGGCTCAGCCGGTTCAGACCGCCGCACCTCAGCAGTCCTACAATCCCTATCAGGCAGCATATCAGCCCTCTGTCACCACCACCGCCAAGAGATCAGTCGGAAAGATAATCTCGCTCATCATCGGAATAATACTGATGGTTTTGGGTGGACTGTGGCTTTTTGCTACAATTGCGGTTTTCGTTTCCGAATATAACACCTACGGAGAAGTGGAAATTTCCATTCCTGTGGTCGTAATCTTTTCGCTTCCGTTTATTATCGGCGTCATTCTGACTGTCTTTGGAGCAAAGAAGAAAAAGGTCACTGCCGTTCCCATTGCGACAACAAATTATTACACTGCGCCCCAGCCAACGTCCTATAACGGCACAGCGACAGCTTCACCGACGGCAGCTTCTACAGCGACAGCCCCCACATACACGACCGCTCCCCTGCCGAATGCTCCTGCGGCAGATTCTACAGCACCGACAGTTCAGCCTGCTACAGAAACTTCAGTACCGACGTTCAATCAGGCAGGGCAGACCGATGCACAGAATCCTGTTTCCACAGCACAAACCTATCAGTACGCGCCTACCGCAACTATTCAGGATGATTCAAAAAAGCTCGCTAAGAAAAATGCCCGCAAGAACGGACTTATAGCCATAGGCATTGTCGTGCTTATGTGGGCTATTCTGTTAATAACCGATTACATCTTCTGGTATCTCCTCATCATTCCTATTGTGATGGCATTCAACGCCCTTAAAAACAACATCAAATCCGTTGTCGGATGGATCAGTATGATACTTTCCATACTCTCTGTGATTTTGTTTGTCTTGCTTTTGATTGCTTAACAAAAATATAAAAATCACCGTCTGTTTTCTTAATTGAAGCGCAGACGGTGATTTTTTATTGCTGTTCAATTATTTGCCCAAAAATCTATTGATGAGTGTGTGACCCTGCTCAACATAAACACCTGTTTCCTTGGCTGTATTTTCATTTACAGATGTCATTCCGTTGTCCTTGTCAGCCGCCTTTTCATATATTATATAAGGCACAGGGTCGCCCGCATGCGTCTTGGTAACAAGCGGAGTGGGATGATCGGGCAAAACCATAATCTTGTAGTTATCGAATTTGTCCATCTTCTCGCGCAGATAGCCGAGAACCTCTTTGTCGATAATTTCAATCGACTTAACCTTGTTATCAACCTCGTGGCGATGTCCGCATTCGTCGGGAGCTTCAAAATGAATGTACACAAAATCCTGCCCGGATTCCAGCTCATTGAAGGCGGTTTCTGCCTTTTTGCGGAAGCATGTGTCAATATATCCGGTTGCGCCCTCAACCTCGCAGACCTTCATGTCGGCGCACACACCAATACCCTTGATAAGGTCAACTGCCGAAACGACTGAGCCGTTGATTCCGAACTTTGAAGCAAAGCTGTCGAGCTGCGGCTTTTTGCCCTGACCCCAGAGCCAAATGGAGGTTGCAGGCTTGCGTCCTGCGGCAATTCTCGCCTTGTTGACAGGGTGCTCCTTGAGAATATCCACGCTCTTGATCATCATTTCGATAAGCTTTTCCGCCATGGGGTGCTTGTCGAGATACTCGCCCACTACACGTCCCGAAATATCATGAGGCGGAGTGAGCGTGCCTATGTCGGTAGTGCCGCCGTGCCACACAAGGCAATGACGGTAGCTTATGCCGGGATAAAATGTAAATTCATCGCTGCCAAATGCCTCCTGAACCGCCTTTATAAGCTCTGCTGCTTCGGCTGTGGAAATATCATCGGCGCAGTAATCCACCATTGTTTTTGCGGAATAATCATCCTCATCGGAAAGTGTGACGAGATTGCAGCGCATAGCCACATCTGTGGGAGCCAGGTCAATGCCCATGCTGGCTGCCTCCAGCGGCGAGCGTCCGCTGTAATATATCGCAGGGTCATAGCCCATTACCGAAAGATTGGCAACATCGCTGCCCGGCTTCAGACCGTCGGCAACGGTTTTGACCATACCCACCTCACCGTGAGCGGCGAGATAATCCATATTAGGTTTATATGCAACCTCCATGGGTGTTTTTCCGTCAAGCTCGGGCACAGGATAATCTGCCATGCCGTCGCACAATACAACTGCATATTTCATAAATAATTAACCTCCGTTAATACACGGGCAAATTGCCCGGATATTTTCTGTTTGATATTATAGCACATATTTTCAGAATTTCCACAAAAAATAATAATTTATTTTGGCGGCTGTTGAGATTCACTTTCAGGCAGTAAATTTTCAAATAAAAAGCGCAGACCACGGCGATTATCAAAATCACCGCAATCTGCGCTTTATTCATCGTATCCTCAATTTTCTATATCATTGAACTGCCTCGGTTAAGACGGGGATTGATTCGGCGAAAAGGCGCGCCGCCCTCTGACGCATTTGCTTCCGCAGGCTCAGACGATACCGCCGCTGCGCCTGTTCCCACAAACTCCTCTGTCGCATTCGCCAAAGCTTGCGCGATAAGGTCGATGTTGTTGGCTATCCACTCAGCGTCCTCGGGATTGTCGTGATAAGCCACCTCCACCAGCACAGCCGGAGCATTCGGGCGCAGCACCTCGCCCAGATAGTCTGTGGGCAGCACATCCACAAGCTGCGGGTCAGGATAAATCTTCATCAGTTCGTCAGCGATAAGGTCGGCGGCGCGGCGACTCTCGGGTCGGGCGGGATTATAATAAACATCCGGTCCCCTCAGCATGCCTGCAAACTCCTCAGGTGAGGCGTTGGAATGCAGTGCGAGGTAAAAATCATAGCCGCCTGTGCTGTTGGCCTGCTGGATAGACGAACGCGCGGTCATATCTGGCGTATTGCGGTCAAAATCAATGCCCGCGGCTATAAGGTACGGCTCCATCGCATCTGCAAGAAGATTCATATATTCTTCCTCTGTACCGCCGATAACGTATTCATTATACTCCTGCGTGGATGGGCTGAGATATATTTTGGGCATATATCATTCCTCCGTAATCATCAATATTATTCAATACAAATCATATGGCAGGATTTTCCGATTTATGCAGTTTTATGTATTGATTTTTATATATTGACAGATATGTAAGCGCAATAAATCATAATTTAACTGATTGACGTCCACTCGAAAATCAAAGATTTTCTTGTTAGTCTTTTTATGGGCTTCGCATGGGTTTGTTTTTCTGTTTTGGCTTTTTTCTTGCACTTTAGTTTTGTGGTGGCGTTGCCCCCACACCCCCACAATGGGCGCTGCCCCTTGACCCCGCCAAGAGGGCCTGCCCCCTTGGATTCCCATTGTAGGTGTCCTACTTTAGTGCTACTGTAAATTATGATTTATTTTCGCCTTGTGTGAATTTTACAAAACGGTATGCGATAATACTTTAAT
>JAQXFQ010000104.1 GCA_029005175.1 Bacillota bacterium | reverse complement strand
CTTGCGATGCTGTTTATCCCTTTGCTGGCAGTGTTGGTGGCAATGTCCATCGGCAAAGCTGAAGACTCGCCTCTGCCGATGAAAGAAGAACGGAAGCGACTGCTTCAAAAAATGCTGGTCATTGGCGCCTACTTAAAGCGGCGCAGCAATTTGGTCTTTTTATCGGATAAATCCTCCATACTGGACGCAAAGGAAATTGAGCTGACTATAGGAGAGTCTATGGACAATCTTGAAATCTGCGGAATTTCATGCGGTCTGCGCATGGAATTGACAGAGCCTGTCCTCTCTGCGCGGCTTATAACCATATATGACTTCTTTGAGGAACTGGTTGAGTATGTCATCGACCGTATAGAAAGCATTGCTGTCCACATTGGAAAAAACAGAGAATATCTCTACATCACAGTCAATACGGATTTTTCCGGCGATCTTTCAGTATTTAATTCGGGTAATGTCGCCGCGATACAGGACGAGGACGGCGAGTGGCGGCTTACACTCCTGCTCGCTACAGGGGGTGACGTACAATGAAACGGTTTATAAGAAATTCCGTCAAAGAAACCTTTGACAACCTGCCCAGCGGCATATGCTATTTTGACAAAAACGGCGTTTTGACCCTGTGCAATTACCGAATGTATCGGTTGTTCTTTGACCTGACCGGAAAAGATTTGCAGAGCCTGCCCGAGATGCAGGCAGACTTAAAGGGCGATTTGATAGGCGGCCGTAAGGAGAACGACATTTTCTTGTCAGAGGATGGCAGTGCATGGCATTTTTCGCAGGAGTGCGTGACCACACAGGACGGAAGCACCTATACGCAAGTGGTGGCTTCTGATATAACGGAGCTGTACCGCAGACAAAGAGAATTGGAGCAGGATAATCAACGATTGAAAGAATACGCTGAACGGATGCGACGCCTTTCTGCCGATATTATTACGCTGATTCGTGAGGAAGAAATTCTGAATATGAAAATGCGAGTCCATGATGATATCGGGCGGAGCGTGATTGCTACCAGGCGCTTTCTGCAACAGAACAGGCCGATGTCGGAACTTGATTTGCTCGTTTGGAAAAACGCTGTCAGCCTTTTGAAGCATAATACCGAACTCCCGCAGGAACAGGACGCTTTAGCAAGCCTCATGAGTGCGGCATATGGGATCGGTATCAGGATCATTTTGGATGGAAAACTGCCTGAGGACGCTGCTGCTGCCGATGTTTTGATTGCCGCCATACGGGAGTGTATGACCAATGCTGTACGCCACGCGAAAGCCAGAGAATTATATGTATATCTGACCTGTGACGGGAAAACGGCTTCTGTAGCCATTACCAACGACGGCGCCGTGCCGTCGGGAAGAATAACCGAGGGTGGGGGGCTGACCTCACTTCGCTTTCGCGTCAGTCAGCACGGCGGAACTATGCAGGTCAGGCATACGCCGAAATTTGAGCTTATGGTATCTGTTCCGTTTGGATTGGAGGAAAACAGATGATAAATGTGCTGATAGTAGAAGATCAACGTATGATACGCGAAACAATGGAAAACTATATCAGGCAGTCGGAAGGATATCGGCTTGCCGGTTCTCTGACCGGAGCCGGTCTTGCCAAAGGCTTTTGTATGTCAAATCGGGTAGACCTTGTGCTGATGGATGTATGCACTGAAAATGACGAAAGCGGATTTGAAGCGACGAAAGAAATCAAGGCGCACTTTCCGAAAATTAAGGTAATCATTGTTACATCCATGCTGGATGTGGGTTATCTGAATCGGGCAAGAGAGGTCGGCGCAGACAGCTTCTGGTATAAAGACATCAGTCAGATGGAGCTTATGAAGGTTGTGGAGCTGACCATGCTCGGAAAATCGGTATACCCGGATAAGACGCCGGAGGTGAAGATCGGCAATGCCTCCAGCTACGAATTCAGCGAAGCTGAGGTGAAAGTTCTCCGTCTGCTGGTGGACGGTATGACTTATAAGGAGATGGGCGAAGAACTGGGTGTGACAACGGATTGCGTGAAGAAGCATATCGGCAGTATGCTGTCCAAAACGGGATTTACATCTAAAACCAAACTGGCCGCTATGGTAATGAGCAAAAGAATCATTGTAAACGGCTTTTAAGGATACAGAATACTGTGGCACTCGGCTTTTCAGCCGGGTGCTTTTTTGAGAAAATCGCAAAAAAATTTTTCAAAGTACCCATTTTGGGAATGTGTTTTTTTATTAAAATCACTATAATTAATACGTGGAAGGAACGATTACGCCCACTTTTTTAGAAAGCGTGGTGAAGTATATGCGGCGAATTGTTGTGGATATGCAAAACTATCTTTTTGCCGATGCAATCGCACAGGCATTAGAAAATGCAGATTCCGATTTTGACGTAAGAAGGTCGGAAAGTCCGGATAAAACAGTAGAGTTTTGCGAACTTTGCAAACCTTATGCGCTCTTGATGGAGGTGACAGGATGTAATACGCCGTGGAAACTGGAAGAACGACTGAGAATACGGGATGAAGTAAAAAAGAAGCTGCCCCTTTGTAAAATCGTTCTGATTGTAGACGAAAACGCAGAGAAAAAGCTTGCCATGCGTGTGCTTCAGGCAAAAAAGGACGGCCTTATTGACAATTTTATCTATGGCTCTGTTTCGACTACCTACCTGTCGGCTGTCATTGATACCTTGTGAGAGCCGGTAATTAGGGAAACGCTGATTAATACTAATTTTCAATAAAAGTACGACAAAAAATCTTCGCAAAAAAACATATACGCAAGAAGGATTTTAATAATCAGTAAATTGCCGGTAAATATAAACATTTATGTGAAAGGATTTGTTTTATGGTACTTATTAAATCAGGGTTTGGAGCACTCGGCGGTACGCTTGCCGATTAGTGGAATGAATTTTTCTACTGCGAATCTATAGGCAAGGAGGTCATGGTGACTAAAGATAAAAAGCAATTGGGCGTTTCTCCAACACAAGAGAAAATGACAATATCACTCCAACTGTTCTATCATTGCGCATGGACAGCGCATGATTATTGTCGAGCAGTGCAAGATTGTAGAGGTCTGTGCAAAACCCGGCTCATCCGCCGAAATTCTGTTCGGGATACAAAGCCCCTTTTGATGATGGCAATATAACGTGAGGCGGCATTATCGTAAAACTTAGTTTTATTAAAAAAATAATGATAATTAAAAAGAAAGGAATAATTATACTATGAAAAAGATTATAACAATATTACTTACTCTTATGATGATAGGCAGCCTTGCTGCCTGCGGCGGTAAAGAAAAAACAGGAGCCAAATCTGACGTTGAAATGGAAACTTTAAGTTGGAATGACTACAAGTACTTCACTGTATCAATTGATGTACCAAAAGACAAAGGCTATGAATTGATTGAGGGTATGTCAGAAAAATCTCCATATGAAAAATATGTCGATTTTACATTAGTAGGTGAAAGATTCATCATAGCATTTGAAAATACGAATTATGTATACCAAACAAGTAATGCTTGGAAAGAAGCGTATGGAGAAACTGATCCCAATTTTGATGACTTTAAAAAAGCTACAACAGAAAAAATAAACGGTATGAGCGGGGCAATTGAGCAGGTAAATGGAGAGGATGTTGTTGTAAAATACACTTTGTCACAGGACTTGTCAAAATATATCGGCTTAACCAGGAATTATAATACGGATGGCATAAGAGAGGATGGAATTAATACACAGTTTTCTGCAACCATATATGTAATCGATGAATCCGTAGAGGATATTGATGCTTTATTGGAAGAAGCAGAAGTAAAGGCAATCTTTGACTCCATCAAAATTGAGAAAAAATAAGCAGCAGGTAAAAGCCTTTAATTCCTTAGCTTAAGAAGATAGGGTTCCGCAAAATTCAGCTAATCGTATGGTCTCCCGGGACATAGGGCTGAATTTCATTCCAAATTCTGTTAAAGATTTTCCATAAAAATAATAATGTATAAAGCAGCCAAAAAAACAAAAAGTTGGGGACGTATTATAAATTTATTCAATGGACATAATGTACGGTAAGTTTTTCGGAAAGGTGGTAGGAGTAGTAAAATATTGGCGGCTTTTACAGTATTATTCGGCTGAAGCAATCACCGAAGATAAGCGCAGCATGAACTTTAGGAAATCAATACGGTATCCATATCCCGACGTCATATGAACCGCTCCTGCAGCTATTCCTTTTGGATTCGACGTGAGCAGGACAAATATTTGATTTACGCCATGGGCTAAGGTTGATTTTTAATGATACGTTGATTAAAGGCAAAGTCGTCGGTTCGATCGCACGAAAATATGTTGCGCGCAGGTCTGAGAGAGTGTAAAATAAAGTGTGTAAGTCTTTTCTTCTTTCTACTTACACACTTTTTTTTACACTCTCACGTATAGCTCTTTTTCCATTTGTATTACCTTTTGAGTGATTATATAGATTCAATCTCATCTTTTGTGCAGCGAATCAGAAATTCATCTAACGGAGTACTAAATGTAAGATCTACGTCTAAAAGTTCTACTATATACCGTTCTATTCCATTTGAATCCTTTTCCGCATCGCACACATCGCCTATTTTTTTGTGCTTTTAATTATTACCCGATCGCCTATGTCAAATTTCATTTATTTTTATCTCTCCCTTTTCTATATGCTGTAATAAATCTGGAAAACGTACTACCTTATCTGCCTTTAGTGACGAATTACCTTCGGATTACGGTTGAACTTTAAAAGACGGATTTTATAGGATACCTTATGTTATTTTTGAGTAAATCGAATTACACTGCTGTCGTTTCCGCCCGATTGTATGTTGCTCTCTGCTAATGCAGCGTATTTATCTATGCATTTGTCGTTGGGATTTGACTGCCTGACTTGATTAAAGCATTTGAGTGCGCCCTCATAATTGCCGAGGTGGAATTTTTTAACACCGTTTTCAAAGATGTCTTTTGTTGCAGTTCTTGCAATCATTTCGTCTTCTTCCAGACAATCGAGTACCTCGTAAAGTGCTTTGACTTCATTGACACCTGCTACCTGCACCATGCCGAGAAAACGGAGATTGTATTTGTCTGCGTCATTCAGACGATCCATTGTGTCCTTGGAAATTATCATTCCTGTATTATATTGCTTCGTGAGCGATTCCAGACGGGAGGCGAGATTGACGGTGTTGGATATGACCGTGCTGGAAAGACGTTCCTTTTCACCGATAATTCCCAGCATGGACATACCCGAATGTACGCCTATGCCGATGCGTATTTCTTCGCCGCCGAATTTAAATGCATTTTCGTCAAGCACCAGCGATTTGTAAAGCTCAATGCCTGCATCAACCGCTGATTGTGCGTCGGTGAAGAGCGCCATTACTGCGTCACCTATGTATTTATCCACAAATCCGTCATGCTTGCGTATGATCGGACCTGCTGTTTCGGTTATGGCATTTACAAAGGTGAAGTTTTCCGAAGTTGTCATCATCTCGGATTTTTTTGAGAACGCGCGTATATCAAAGAAAAGCACGGTAATATCAGTGCAGACTGCGTCGCCCAAATTGATGTCCGAAATGGATTCCTTTTCGAGGAGCTGCATGAATTGGATCGGGACGAATTTAAAATATGTGTCCTTGAGCTGTTCCGAATTGTTGAACGACGCCATGAGCTTTTCTGCCATGATGTTTACACCGCGTCCTATGTCGCCGATTTCATCGCGCGAAAGTCCCGAGATTCGCACATCAAAGTTGCCGTTTGCGATTTCCTCCACGGCATAGCGGGTTTTTCTGAGCTGATTGACGGTAAACAAGGCAACCACTACTATGCATATTATGAGAATGGGGAAGAAAATCAAGAATTTGCCGGTGGTTTCGGAAATCAGGTTTTCTGTCATAATTTTATATGCATTAAGGTCTGCTCCTGTTTCAAAGACAGCAACAATTTCGCCCTTTGAATTGTAAATCGGAGCCTGCGCATACACCCAATCACCCTCAAAATCCGAGTATGTGGAAACAAAGCTCTGCCCGCTGTTAAATGCATTCCACTCATCGCAGCTCTCGTCTATTGTGTCGTAATAGCTGAAATTCGGATAGGAGTCGTTGCTTATTGCCAAAAGATGCATGTCGTTGCCGCGCAGCAGATATATTGCGGTGTAATACGCTTCGTTCCATGTATCCTTGTTGTCGTTGAGAACGCCTTGAAGCGTGCTTCGCATGTTGTAAAAAGCCTCGGTCTTCAGGCTGTCATAGCCGGTCAATGTCTGAATTTCATCGCCGTTGAATTCGTGCGAATTCAGCACAGTAAATGCTATTACGCTGTTCTCCATGTTTGCCATCAGCATGTCGAAAACTGCGCCGCGTACATAATTAAGGCTTATGGTTAGCATTATAATTATAATGGGGATTATAACGATTACCTGTTTGACGAAAATCGACAGCCGCAGTTTTACCTTGAATTTAAAGAAATATATAAAATAAAATATCATACATACCGCCGCCGCGACTGCGCAGACAATTGCGATGTATGACGGCACATAGAGTATCCGCGCCTTGGGCAATATGGGTCCTAAGCTTTTGCAATTTCCGTCGGGGCCAATGAGCAATAATTGTTTCTCCGATACAGCGGTAATTTTTCCGTCAGAAAAATCAAAATAGCCGCACCACCCGTCAAATGAAGCGGAATTTGCGCCCATAATTTCTTGATGAGTGCCATCATTATTGACCTTTATTATACTGCCGTTGTCTATGTCATTTATATAGATATTTTCGGCATCTCCGTCGATGTAATAGGGCTGCACTCCGCCGTCGTTGATGTCGTAATCGAATTTTGCGATAAATTTCTCTTCGCCGCCGATTTTACCTCTGCCCACACCGCCGTCGGCTGTGGTGAATATGTATTCATCATTTGAGATGTACCGCTCAAAAAGGTGCATGAATGATACATTCTCGCCCTCAAGCCGGCCGTTTTCTACAGCAGTATTGTTGTTCAGGTTCAGCGATACAAAATGAATCCCGTCGATTTCCTTGAGCATAAGCAAAAGCTCATTGTCGATAAGTGTCATTCCGAATATACGGTTGTTGCGGTGCGGGGGATTTTCAGAGTTTTGATAATCAATTCGGTATACTTCTTTCTCAAACTTTCCTTGTGAATTGTATTTGCATATTGACTCGAATTTGGTGGTGTAGGATTCTGTATTTTGAAAAAGATACTGCACATAGCAGCCGCCGTCAGCAGAGGCAATTATATCTGTTACAAAGCCTATTCCTTTAAACGGAATGTCAGGAATTATGTACTGCACCTGTCCGTCCTGCGAAATGCATGACACGCGGCGGCATTCGTTATCCACGAGAAATATGCTGCCCTGTTCATCGGAACAGGTATAGACCGCATTGTTTATTTTAAATTCTGTTGACGGCAGCAGACCGCTTCCACTGAAATTGCAGAATAAAATTACAGCTACCGTGCCGAATGCCAGTGTGAGCATAAGCAGCAATCTGTGTACAATAGTTTTTTGGAGAAAATCGTTCAAAGGTTTCATTATATTCAACTCCTTGATTTAATACAAAGTATGTGGTAAAATTAACATAAATTTGTATATTAGGGGAACTAAAAAATGTCACTTAAAGAGGAATCGGAACAAATAAGGTTCATCAACAAGTTGACTGATGAGGGAATATTTCATGAGCCGGTCAGCGAAGATTTTGCAGAATTTGAAAAATACAGCAAAAAAACAATGTTCGGAGATTTATCCTTCACGTCTTGTTATATATGGGAGGAATCAATGCATTACCGTGTGAGAATAACGCCGCACGCAATATTTATTTTATTCACAGATATAGACGGTGATGTGGATATTTACGTTCTTTCTGAGGAAAACAAACCCTTGCCGCCGGATGAAATAACTCTGCTGAAAAATCATTTTGATAAAGCGAATGTACCGCTGCAATTTGAATGTGTGAGTGAATCTGATTTAGCACTGTTTCGTGAATATCCCTTTGAATATGAGGTATCATTTGATGATAATTTCAGCGACTACATTTACGACAACGCCGATTTTATCTCCCTGGAGGGCAAACGCAACAGAACCAAAAGGCATGAGTACCACAGATTTACTCAAAGACACCCTAATGCCATATTTATCCCATGCAATCTGAATGACATGACTGCACGCTGCGACTGTGAACTTATATTTGACAAATGGTGCGCCGGCCACAGCTGTGGTGATTGTCTGTTCGGCTGTGAGAGAAAGGCATTTTCGCGCTTGAACGATATTTATGACCCTGAAAAACACATCGTGGGAGTCGTGCGTGAAAACGATATACCGATTTCATTCGGATTCGGCGAGTTTATCTCGGACGAGTGTGTTTTTTTCCATATACAAAAAAATCACGAGCCGATAGACGGGCTTACATATTTCCTGCACCGAAATATGGCTGAGCGCATGCACCCGAATGTAAAATATATAAACTGGGGCGAGGATATGGGATTGGAGGGAATCCGCCGCAACAAATCAAGGTATCACCCCATTGAACTGAAGCGAAAATATAAGGTCAGAATCAAATAATTACCCCACGGCGGGCAAATAATTCCCGCAGAAAGTCGAGTGAGCGCTTCTGTTTTTCCAAGCCCCTGACTTCCAACAGAATCGGCACACCATTCATGTGCTCAAGGTAATTTTCCGCGAAGCTCTCCCATTCAATCAATCCGTCACCCACCGCGAGGTGAAGGTCGTGCTTTAGGTCGCAATCGTTAAGATGAATATGCTTTATATAAGGATACAAAGCTCTGACAAATCTGTCGGCGCTTTTTTTGCTCCTGCCAAATACAACGGAATGTGCATAGTCAAGGCAAACACCGAATCGCTCGAACTCTTTCATTTTATCTGCAAGCCGAGACAGCAAATCGGGGCTAATGTCGAACATATTTTCAACCAATATGTTGATATTTTGGTATTGATTAATTTTCGCAGCCCAATATTCTGCATTTTGCTCGACCCAGCCGTCGGTGTAATGCTTGTCGGTGAAATTCGGGATGAAGTTGGTGTGGAAAATCACCGACCTGCAATTGATTTTACCTGCTATATCAATGCTCTGATTTACACGGAAGTCCGACGCTTCTCGGATGCGGGAGTCACTGCTTGAAACCGCAATATCCAAAAATGCGCCGTGTATATTGCATATTTGCGGTAAATCGTGCTGCTTGTATTCCCCGATAATTCGGGCGGTTTGCCCAGCATCGTCGAGAACATTTGGCAGCATAAAATCATTGAATTCCCATCCGAGGCTGTTAGCTTTGGCAAAAGCGCAACACTCCTCAATATCATTCAAATCAGGTATTACGAATATTTGCATTAAATCACGCTCCGTTAGAAATAAACGATTTTATGTGTATTTTACCATTTATATAAATAAAGTTCAATATATTTCTGTGTATTACTTGCATTACATTTGTGAATCATATATAATTATCAGTATAAGATAATTCTGGAGGATATACTGGAGGATATAATATAAGTGAAGAAGATAAAAGATAATTTGACATCGGTTAAATTTATTTTGTTTACCTACATCGCAGCCTCGATATGCGTGCTGATTACAATAAATTTTTACAGCGCGGTGAAGGTTGACCCGTTTTCGACCGAATATGAAATAACCGACATGTCGGGCTATTTCTCGGGCATAGACTCCAATTCATTTTTTATTGAGAACAGCGGACTTACCTTGACTGCTGTGAATTCCGACAACGAATATATTTTCTCGATTGACGGAGGCAGCCGAAATAATGGCTTCTATTATGCCAGAGAGGCTGCGTGCGACAGCAAAAATAACCTATACATACTCGACAAGGTTATCAATACCAACGGAAAAGACGTAGACAGCGAACGAATTCTCAAATACAGCCCCAGCGGTAAATTTGTCAGCAGCGTATTTGAAGAAAGTAAGTTGTCGGGCGAGAATGTTATGGGATTAAAAATAATCGGCGATTCTGTATATGCCGCATTGGTGAGCGACAGCGACATACAAATTATTGAGATAAGTGCTAACGGAAAAGCCGAGGTTCAAGGTAAATATAAATTTTCGGACGCGTCGAAAAACATACAGGATGTGGCGATCAGTGACGCTCTGGATGTCGCTGTTGTTACAAAAAGCGGCGATGTTATTGATATCGCTGACGGTTTGGTGATATTCGATGCAACTAAGCACAACAGTGAAAGTTATTATGCCATGGCACTGGAAGCGGAGTTTGATTCTGACGGAAATCTTTACATCAACGACATAGGCAACCGCGTAATTATGAAATACGACGGAAGTGAACTAACAGAGTTCATCTCGCGCGGTGAGCCGTTGGAGAACATTCCGGAAACATTCAGCGAGCTGCCGATATACAGCGGTCTTGCCTTTGTGAACGGCGGAATATCCGTGACGTACGCCGATAATTACTTTGATGAGGCTTCGGGTGAGGTCATATACAACTATAATGTATATGTTGTATCTTCCTCTGCGAATTCGTCAGCAGGTAAAGAAGTGATTTTCAACGGCTGCTCTGTGAAGAAAAATCCGTGGATATTCGCTCAGGGAATCATATGCTGTGTGACTATTGCGTTCTTGGTATTTACGACGCTGTACACGCTCTTCATATTCACTGTATTGCTGAAAAGACGGAAAGCGAGTGGCTCGTTTGCATTCCAGATAGGACTGCTTGGAATAGCAATCGTAACGGCGGGTATAGTCGCGGCAATTACAATAAATATGACCAATCAGCGGTATTATGATGAGGTCATGAATAAAATGACCAATATTGCAATACTTATGGCCGGGGACATAGCTGAGGATGACATTGAATCGCTTGGCTCTCCCGACAGCTTTATGAGCGAATCCTACAACAAAATCGACAGTCAGGTCAAATCGGTTCTTCAAAATGATTTAAATGCCGACAGCGGAATTTACTGCGTGATGTACAAGGTTTACAACGACATCGTGTGCGAGGTTTATTCCGACGAAACTCTGCACGGCACAGGCTACCCCATGGTCGGCGGCTACGAAGGTTCGGCCGAACAGGAAATCTATCAGACGGGAGAGTACATGTCGTTTGGTGAATACAGCAGTGCCGACGGCAGCTATATGTTTGTGCTCATGCCCATTAAAAATTCCGCAGGCGAGGTAATCGCGCTCATGGAGATAGGCACCGATCTGTATATCTTCACCTCTGAGAGCAACAGCCTGTTCTTGAATATTCTGTTGTACGCGGCGATGACTGTGATAATTTTACTGCTTGTGGCGGGTGAATTAATAATTTATCTTAGACTGCGCAAGGACAGCAAATACATCAAAAATATACATTCCTCCAAGCACAGTGCGGAGCTCGTGCGACCAATATCTTTCCTGTTATTTTTTGCAGCCAATATGTCTACTGCATTTCTCCCTATTTACGGTGAAAGTCTGTGGCACGAGGGTTCGTTTATTCCCAGGGAAATGGCGTCAGCAATTCCGCTTTCGGCTGAATTGCTGTTTGCGGCTGTTACGGCTTTTGCAGGCGGATTCATTGTAAACCGCGTCAGTGCGAGAAATGTCTGCATTATCGGAGCGGTGATGTACATCGCAGGAAATGCATTGTGCGGCATAGCTCCCAATCTTCCTGTTTTGGTTCTTGGCAATTCAGTATGCGGTATCGGCGGCGGCTGTTTTGCTACATCAATTAACACATATGTCGCAGAGTATGCCGAGGAAAAACAACGCAATAACGGATTTGCGGGATACAATGCGGCGTATCTGGCGGGAATGAACTGCGGCACGGTTGTAGGCTCGATGATAAGTGAGCAATTCGGTATCCGTCAGGCGTTTTTCGGTGCGTCGGCGGTGGCACTTGCGTCAATTTTCTTCATTCTGAGATACATGAATAAAAATATCCGAAGGGCAGATGTTTCGCAGAAATCTGATGTGAAAAATTCCGCAATGGATATAGTGAGATTTATCTTCAATCCGAAGGTGCTGCGTTACTTTGTACTGCTTCTTGTGCCATATCTGATGTGTACTTCCTTCTTAAACTATTTCTTCCCGCTGTTCGGAGAGGAAAATGCCCTTACATCCACACAGATTTCGTCTGCGTTTCTCATAAGCGGTCTGATTTCAATATACCTCGGTCCGATTCTTACTGATATTCTTGTCGAAAAGTTCGGCGCGAAATTGTCGGCCGTAATCGCTTCAGGAATTTACATCTTCTCATTCGTACTGTTCGCGGTGTATCAAAATATCGCCGTGTGCTTTGTAATCGTAGGCTTGCTGGCGATTGCCGACAGCTTCGGATTGACAGCGCAGGCAGTGGAATATTCGTCACTGGATGAGGTGAACAGAATCGGTGAGGGAAAATCAATGGGCATCAGCAGTGCGTTTGAAAACACCGCCTACACACTCGGCCCAATCGTATTCAGCGGATTGTTTATGTTGGCAGGATATTCAAAAGGAATTGGATTTATCGGTATTTTAATGCTCGTGCTGCTGGTACTCTACATCATTCCGGAATTCAAGCTGTTGAGCAGAAATAAGGTGCAAAAATGATTACGATAATTAATGCTCAAAAAGACATGGAGGAGCAGCTGAAAAATCTGTGGAACACATGCTTTGAACATGACGAGGAATTCTGTGAGTTCTTCTTTGAAAAAAGATTTGACCCGCAAAAAGCCCTTGTTGCAGTTGACAACAGCGGCAGAATATGCTCCGCTTTGCATTTCTTCGACAGCTTTTACAAAGATAATTTTGGAAATGTAAAACCCGCGCTGTATATTTACGGTGTGGCGACATACCCCGAATTCAGAAAAAAAGGCTGTGCCTCCATGCTTATTGATGAGCTGAAGGCACGTGCCGCAAAGCAGAATATCTCCGCATTGTATCTTACCGCAGAAGAATCGGCGTGGAATTTCTACGAGCGGGCAGGTTTTAAACGCAATGCTCAATTAAGCCGCACAGATTTCACTCCGCACAAATGCAGCGAAATTCAGTGGCAGCCGTGCGAATTCGAGAAATTCACCAAACTGCGCAGAGAATATCTTGATACCCTGAACAACGCGTTTTTCTGGAACGGCAGCGAGCTTGAATTTATGTATTGCGACATAAACCGCGATGGGCAGGTACTTTGCGCCGCATACAACGGGCGCGAATATTACGCGGCAATCAGGCTGCGCGATGACGAGCTTACGATAATAGAAACCGGCTTTCCGCGTGAAAGCGGAGATATACTCGCGGGCAGCATTGCGGCTTATTTCGGGCAGTACGATATTGTCTCGATATTCGGACCGGAAGATGAATTTTTCAGCGGCAGCGGTGTAATTAAAAAAACTGATTTTTATATCGGGCATACATTGTTCATTGACGATGATATAGCTTCAAAATCGGTGTATATGAATCTGCTGGCAGATTAAAATGCAGATTAAAATAAAGGACGGTAATTAATATGGTATTTAAAAGCAAATCAAAAATTGCACTCGACACAATTTCCGAGCATATGTCTGAGCTTTTTTACGAAAAAAGGCTCTCACAGACACTCTCCATTCTCAACAATCTGGGGAGAAAGCTCATCGGTTCGGACAGATGCAGCTTCTGGTGCGTCGATGAAAAATCTGACATGCTCTGGACTATGGAGGCACACAACGTTGAGAAAATCGTCATTCCGAAAGGCTCGGGATTGGTCGGATATGCTGTGGAGCATAACGAGACATTGATTGTCAACAAGCCCTACAAGGACGAGCGATTTAACAAAGATGTGGACAAACAGACCGGCTACAAAACCAAGTCCATACTCGTTTTGCCCGTTACTAATTCAAAGAACGAAGTCATAGGCGCATATCAGGCGGTAAATAAGCTGCGCGGCGGCAAATTTAAGAAAAAAGACGTGAAAAGCCTGATGCTCCCCGCAGTTATGCTGGGGAAAATACTGGAATCGCAGATGCTTTATAATTCCGCTGTCGAGGATCAGCTCACGGGATTGAAAAACCGCCGCGGCTTTTATGATTTTTATGAAACATATATTGTTTCTAATCTCTCAAAGTGCCGCAATTCCGTGATAATGTGCGACATAGATTTCTTCAAGAAATTCAACGACACCTACGGACACAATGCGGGCGATGCTGTGCTGAAACACGTTGCAAATGTGTTCAGAAACAACATTCGCGTCGACGACGGTGTGTTCAGATGGGGAGGGGAGGAATTTATCTTCCTGCTGCCCAATACAGATGTGGAAGCTGCGGCTCAATTAGCCGAAAGACTGCGCAAGGCCATAGAGGATTCCGTTTGCCGCTTTGAGGAGTTGGAACTGCGCGTTACAATGAGCTTCGGTGTTCATGAGGCTTCGGCTGAATTGAATGTGGAGGACAACGTAAAATCTGCCGATGAAATGCTCTACAAAGCTAAATCAAACGGCAGAAATCAAGTACAGAAGTAAAAAAATATAAACGAGTAAATCCGCAAAATGCACAAACCGACAATGTAAATTCAATTAGGGCTGTTGCAAATTATAAAAATTTGCAACAGCCCCTAAATTTCTGAAGGATTAAGTTTTAGCAAGTATGATTTATTAGAAATGTTGAGAATATGTTGAATAAAACACGCACTAATAATCTTCAATTAATACTAATTTTCAATTAAAAAAGTATGTCGTAATTTTAAGATTAGAGCGTATCTATAATACATTAAAATCCCATTTTTGCAAGCCATTCATTTATGTTGCTTTCGGCACCTTTTTTCTGCCTTAGCTCATCCTTGATTTTTCCGTCCTCAAGATAAATAATCCTGTCGGCTCTCGATGCTACTTTTGCATCGTGCGTTACAAGCAGTATTGTTGTACCGCTGAAATTTATCTGCTCTAAAATATCCATAACCTCTTTTGTGGATGATGAGTCCAGCGCACCCGTAGGCTCGTCACCGAACAGAATATCGGGGTGATTTATCATTGCCCTGCAAATTGCGGCTCTCTGAAGCTGTCCTCCCGACACCTTTCGTATATCGTGGTCTGCAACGGAAATAATACCCATCTTCTTCATCAGAGCTTCGGCATCACTGACAATTTCTTTTCTCGACCTTTTACCCAGCTGAAAAGCAGGGTATACAATGTTGTCTGCAATGGAAAGATTTTTGATAAAGTTTGGTTTCTGAAATATAAATCCCATATACTCAAGACGGAGCTTTTGCATTTGCATTTCTGAAAGTGCGGACAGCTCACGGTTATCAAAGCGGATTTCTCCTTCTGTCGGTCTGTCCATACCGCTGACGGAATACAGCAAAGTTGATTTTCCGCAGCCTGACTGCCCCATAACCGCAACAAATTCTCCCGATTCTATTTTAAAACTGATGTCCTTAAGAATACTGTTGCCGTCAAAGCTTTTGCACAGTCCCTTTACTTCAATTTTATTTGTTTTCATTTCAATTTCCCCTTAATCATTAAAGTAGCTTTCAATATCAATTTTTCTGATGCTTCTGCATATTCCGCAGGTTACTGCAGTCAGAACTGCAAGCAGTAATACAGGGATAGCAATATATTGCAGAAAATGAACGTCTGCAAATTCAAACTGTTTAAGCCCTACGCCGAGCATTTCAAACAGTGCGCTTATCATATTATCGCCGAACAATTCCGCAAGCACTGCGCCTGCAAGCGCGCCTAAGCCTCCTGCTATCAGCACGGGGTACAGCTCCTGCTGACAAATTGCCGTAAACGGGATTCCCATTGCCCCTTTTGCCGCCAGAGCACCGCCCTGTCTTGAAATTCTCAGCTTCATAAAGAGCGTTATAATGAGAACTGTCAGGGTTATTCCGATAAAGAATACGGCATATGCAGACTGCTTGACCTGTGAGGATACTCCTCCCAAGGTCTGACCTACAAACTCATCCATATTCTCAATGCTGTAACCGCCGGTAAGCTTGGTTCGCAGGCTGTCAATTAACCGTTCTGAATTTTCGCTGTGAGTTATATTGATATAATAAGTGTATTTTTCTGCGGGCTCTTCCGGAAACGAGCAAGCCGTCTTTGCGGTTTTTCCGCCGCTTGTGACATCCTGATAAATTCCGCAGACAGTAAACTCCTGTTGTTCTCCGTTTATTATGAGAATTACCGTTTCGCCCTTTGACTTACCCAGTTCATCAGCTATAAGGCAGGAAAGGGCAATTTCTGTTTTTGTTTTGGGACTTTCTCCGTCAAGGTATTTCAAGCCGTTTCCTGAGTACTTTCCGCTGTCAATGTGAATACCGACAATCTCACCGTCATTTCTGAGTGCCTGTAAGCGCACTCTACGATGTGTAGAAAGGCTTTCAATATTACCCTGCTCAGATTCAGCAAGCAATATTTTTTCGGCGGTTGTCTTTCGCTCTTCCAAATCTGCACCTTGCTCAACCTCTAACAGCAAATCGCATATCGGACTGCCCATATAGGTGACAA
>JAQXFQ010000103.1 GCA_029005175.1 Bacillota bacterium | reverse complement strand
GTTTTTCTTGCACTTTAGCTTTGTGGTGGCTTTGCCCCCACGCCCCCACAATGGGCGCTGCCCCTTGACCCCGCCAAGAGGACCAGTCCCCTTGGATTCCCGATGTTGCGTACTCTATGGTAAATTATGATTTATTGCGCTTTTGGCAGCCGAACTGAAATTATCAGATTATTTCCCTCCAGCCTTGCAGAGGTCGAGCCGTTCATCTGCTCAGCAAGCAGCTTTACTATAGACAGTCCTAAGCCGGTAGATTTGCCGCGGGATTTTTCGGCGGTGTAAAATCTGTCGAAAAGCTTGTCCGGCTGAATTTCCTGAGTATTGCTGACTGGATTTTTCATGCTTAACTCCGCAAATTCACCGTCGTCCGTTATGCTTACGGATAGGTTCCCCGCAGAGTGCTGCAGACAATTGCGGATAAGATTTTGAATTATTCTCACGGTTTTCTCTTTGTCAGCGATAATAAAAGCCGACGGAAGTTCTCCGATTTCCACAGACATGCAGTGAGCCTCAAACTGAGGAACAGCCGCCGCCAGACACTCCTCGGTTTCGGCGGTAAGGCTGAAACGCTCCAAATTAAGCTGATTTTCAACACTGAGCAGGTATGAATATTCAAAGAAATGCTCAATCAATCCCCCAAGCTCTTGAACATGTTTTTCGATTATCGCCAAACGCCCACGCTGAGCGTCATTGAGTTGAGAAGACGAAAGAAGCTGCAAATAGCCTTTAATGGAAGTCAGCGGAGTGCGCAGGTCATGCGATATATCGGCTATCATGCGTCGGAACTGCCTTTCCTCCGAGGCAAGCGCCTGCTTTGCGTTTTCCTCTGCGACTAGGCAATTATTTATATTTTCGGCAAGCCGTATGGCATCCTTGTCAAACATAGCAATGCTGATTGAATTTCGTGCACCCTCATCAATACGCTTTTCCAATTGTTTGCTGATGCTGCGCATATGCATTTTTAAGATAATTACCCAAAATATCATAATCGCCAGAATCACGCACAAAAATAATATTGTATATCCCATATAAATCCCGCCTTAAAAACGCAAATGCAGGAGCAATTGACAGACCAATTGTTCCTGCTTTGCTTTATTTAATTTCTGACTTTTTGAATGCGGCATAGGCAATGCCTGTGTATACAGAAATGAACGCTATGCAAACCAGCGCGATTTTTACCAGCGTCATAGCTTCGGTTTCGTTGCCAAGCGAGTAAATATCTCCGCTGTAGGGAGTAAATGAAAGAAATTCGTTGCCCTCATTGCTTGTAATCATCGAGGTTGACATGCCGATAAGTGTGGAAATAATAAAGCTGATTGCGGTGGTAATCAGAGCCTTGTTTTTCATAAAAAATCCAATTACAAACATAATGCCTGACTGTGCCGCATAAACCAACATCATTATAACAGCAATCACGATATATTTCAACAGTGATTCGGCAGAAAATTCAACCGTGTTGGATTCAAACAAAATCTTGAGGTATGAGGAAGCCGAAAACGGTGCTGAGAAGCCGCTGCCCATGCATACACCCACTATTGTGCAGATGGCGTAGGGGAGAGTCATTATTCCCACCATGACAGAGTAGGTAAACATCTTGGCGCATACTACCGTGAACCGTCCGCTGCAGCCTGTGAGGGAGGACTGAATAAGCTTGTTTTCAAAATCACCGCATACCATTTGTCCGGCGAGTACGCTGTTTATCAGGCTGAGCATAACAACGTCAGTCAGCATTGCCGCAGATGCCCCGGAAGACATATCAATATTGCCGTTATTGATCAAGTGTGAGGTCACAGTGGTTACTGCGGCGCAGATTGAAGAAATCAGGAATAAGACCTTGTATATCATGGATCTGTTGATTTTGTAAAAGTCCGCTTTTATTAAATTAATCATAGTAATAAAATCCTTTCTTGCAACAATTGAAACAATGCAATTATTTTTGTCCTACAACCGAAATGAAATAATTTTCCAGAGTATCGCCCTTGAGAGAAAATCCGGTAGTTCTCACGCCGTTTTGGAAGAGCACATCTGCAACTCTTTCCTTTTCATCGGTAAAATCGTAAAGCTGAACGCTTCCGTCCGGCATAACCTTGAAATTCTTTGTTCCGAGCTGTGTTTCAAGCACGACAGAAAGCTTTTCTTTGTCATTTGTTTCAATGAGCAGGTAATGTCTGCACTTTTCTTCAAGCTCTTCCAAACTGATTTCCTGCTTGATTTCGCCGTTGTCGATGATGATGTAATCGGTGGCGCACTGGTAAAGCTCCGGGAGATTGTGGCTGGAAATCAAAATAGTAATGCCGCGTTCATCGCACAGCTTTTTGATAAGCTCGCGTATTTCCACCACACCTATCGGGTCAAGTCCGTTGATAGGCTCGTCGAGAATAATCAGTTCGGGATTGTTGAGCATGGCGATGGCTATTCCAAGACGCTGCTTCATGCCAAGTGAGAAATCCTTAGCTTTCTTTTTGCCGGTGTTTGCAAGTCCGACCATTTCGAGAAGCTGCTGTTCGATTTCTTTGCCTGCGATGCCGTGCATAATTCTGTGAAGGTGAAGATTCTGGACAGCGGTGAGATTTGTCACAAGTCCGGGAGCCTCGATAAGACAGCCGAGACGCTTGCGTTCGGAGGAGATTTCTTTGCCGCGCTTGCCAAAAAGCTCAATCTCGCCCGAATCGGGTACTGACAGACCGATAATCTGACGCATGAGGGTGGTTTTACCGGCGCCGTTGACGCCGATAAGACCATAAATTTTTCCGCTTTCAAGAGTAATGCTCACGTTGTTGAGCACGCGATGCTTTCCGTAGGTTTTTGATATGTTTTCTGTTTTGAGAATTACATTGCTCATGTAGATTCACCGTTCCTTTCTTGATTACAATATTAAACCCAAAAGGTTTGGAAAAGGTTAAGATTTTGAAGAAATGTGTAGGGAATATGTAAAGTGTTTTAAATGAACAAAATACACAAATAAATCATAATTTATCTGATTGACGTCCACTCGAAAATCAAAGATTTTCTTGTTAGTCTTTTTATGGGCTTCGCATGGGTGTGGTTTTCTATTTTAGCTTTTTTCTTACACTTGAGCTTTGTAGTGGCTTTGCCCCCACGCCCCCACCAAGGCGCTGCCCTGGACCTGTCAAGAGGACCCTTACCGCCATTCAAAGAATG
>JAQXFQ010000102.1 GCA_029005175.1 Bacillota bacterium | reverse complement strand
GCTATTCCTTGAATAGCGGTTAAGCCCATTGTGGGGTCGTAGGGGCAAAGCCCCTACAAAACCAAAGTGAAAGAGAAACTTGCAATAGGAAACAATGCGAAGCTCGTGGAAAACTAACAAGAAAATCTTTGATTTTCGAGTGGACGTTGCACAGCTAAATTATGATTTATGGTAAAAAATATCTATTCTTATTTGAATAATTTATATTAAAATTGGGGGTGACAGGTATGTCAGAAGATTTCAGAGTTCCTTTCAGCAATCCGTATGTAGATGAAAGCACACGCGAGGCGTTATTCAGTACGGTGGTGACGATGGATGAAGCTCACGAACGCTGGAAAAAGGGTCAGTGGAAAGCCGACAAGGCTAACTTCAGCCTTGATGACAGTTTTTTGAATGATGACCGCATGCCTGCCGTACAGGATAAACCGGAAGCTAATCGCTTTGCTTTTGATCTTCATAAGGATATAATAGAGGGGGACGTTGATTCCTCCCGCCTGGACGGCATAGCCTACACCGCAAGCTATCGCCCGCAGGGCAGCATAAGCAGCAATATCTCAAACCTGACGGTGGACAGGCTCAGATATAACGCTTTGGCGGATATAAAAGAGGATATTCCCGATGACCTGTCGTATTTGTACGGCGGTGTCTCAAGACGAACGGGCGCGAAAAAACGCGCGAGAACTAAATCCCGCTCGCATGACAGACTGGCTGCGCCTGTGGATAAACGCCGCGCACAGGTCGATAAAATGCTGCCCGAGCAGAGCATGGAAAGTCCCGAAAAAATCATGGCAGACATCAGAAAACATAGGGATATAGAGGACGCAAAGTCTGGCATAGTGCGCGATACCCGCAAACGCCATTACAGCCGAGGCATATATGACTTTATCCCGGAGCCGGGTACTGTGGAGAAATTTTCCAACAGCTATGAGGAATACAGCCGTGACGAGGTGAATGAGCGCGGAAGCTGGCGAAGCGAAATCCCCGTGCAGGACGGGCTGGTGCCTGATACCAAGGAACTTCCGTATTTCGGACGCTACAGCCGCAGATGGAGTGAGATCGATCCGCTCAATCCCACCAGAAGCGAAATGCTGATACATACCGTAAATACAATTTACGATGATGATGACGCACCGCAAAAAGGCGAGAATGAATATTCTGTGTCGGAGAGGGATTTTGACCCGCGCGACAGGTATCGTCCGCTTGGAAAACAGCGCAGAACGGTCAGAGCGGGAGATAATGTGCTGCAAGACAGCGTGACGTCGGGTGAATTTAACAATCCTTATGTGGAGATAAGCAATGAAAAGCTGCAGGAGCTGCTGAATCACGATATGCGCGGTCCGGGCAATCTGACTGAACCCGAGGGGCTTACCGACCCCTCGCTGCTCTATGAGTGGAATATGGGCTACAGCAGAATGAATGCGGGCGAGGGCGGATATTCCAAGTGGATGGAGGAGCAGAGCCGACTGGCTCAGGACGCCGAGCAGTCCCGCTATCGCGGCAGTCACCGTGCGGGACGCCCCGGAGCGTATATGCAGAGGGAAACGCCATACGGAGAGGCGCGCCGGTATCCGCGGCATGAGCGGCGTGAGCGTGAAGTGCGCCGCCGCGATATGTCCGAGCAGTTTAAGCGCGCAACCGAGCGCGGCATTGCAGACGGACGGGAGATTATCCGCCGACAGCAGATGGAGCAGCAGAGGCAGTGGCAGCAGTATTATGCTCAGCAGCAAAATTATTATAGAAAGCAGCAGGAGCAGATGATGAAACAGCAGCAGGCGTATGCGCGCAAGCAGGCTGATGTTAATGCCCAGACGCGCAAGGGCGGAGCAAAGCCGCAGAATCCCCCGACACAAGGTATGGGTAATGCTCCCGGAATGCCGCAGTACGGCGCATGGGGCTATTATTCTCCGATGCCGCCCAAAACAGCGGCTGCAGCACCGAATAAAAATACAGCACAGCCTGGCGGCAGCACAAGCCGTGCAAAAAAAAGCTGACCTTTCAGCAGACGAATGGAGGCTCTGAACGTGGGCTTTGAAGATGATGTAGATTATAACAACAGTTTTGAAAATGATACACCTGATCTTGACAACGGATTTGGCGAAAAACCTAAAAAGCTGAGCCGCAAGGAGCTGCGCGAGGCAAAAAAGAAAAATGCCGAAAAAACGGCGGATTTGCCTAAGCAGAAAAAAGGATTTTTTTCCCGGCGCGAGAGAATGGATGATGATGATTCGCTCAGCGGACAGCATCTTTTTGACCCGACGCAGGAAACTAAAATATCCACTCCCCGAGAGCGCAGATCGGATTATGATACAGGTCCGATAAGAAATGACCACTCGGAATTCAGCTATCTTTTTGACCCTGCCGACGATGATGAAACCGAGGATGACGTGTATCCCGATGAGTCGATTTATTCCGACAGCAGCGCGGCCAAAGATTTGCTCGGCGGTCTGGCCTACGATGAAGCCAAGGACGGCGACTCGGCCGAGTTTGACAAGTATTTTAACGAAAATGCAGAGGTGCGCCCTCCTTCAAAATTCTCGTTTCACAGGCGCGAGCAGCGACAGAATGAGGCGGCTCAGGATTTGTCCGATATGCCGGACATTACCAATGTGCCCTCGGCTGCGGACGAGTCTGATAACCAAACGGCGCAGCCGACAGACCACGAGCCTGTCAAGGTAGTGCCGCATCCCATAGTCAAAAGCGAGAATGCCGCAGAGGATTCTTATTTGCCCGATTTGCGCCCCGATTCGGTGTTTGCACCCACTTCGTCGGAGCAGCAGCCCTCAGAGCCGCCATATTACGCGGCGCCGGGAACGGAAGAAAGAGAGGAAAGCTATATGCCGCAGGAAAATAATGATTTCCGGCAGGATTACATGCCTTATCAAATGCCAAATGTTTATCAGCCCTATCCAATGCAGCCGATGAACCAGATGATGGGTTATCCTGTGATAATACCTAACGCGGGACAGAATCCGGGTGCGTCTTACCAGGCGATACCCATTCCATATCCTGTGCCGATGCCCTATCCGATGTATTCTCAGGGCTATTATCCTACGTATCCGCCGGGCTATCCGCCCGTCTACCCGCCCTACGGCGGTGATTATTACGGAAGATACCCTGCGCCGCCGAATTACGATGACCGATATGACAACCGCCGCGGCTCACGAGGTTATGATGACCGATATGACCGCAGACGCGAGCCTGACAGACATTACGACCCGTATTATGACGAAAGATATGACGATCGCGCTCGCCGCGACAGGGGAAGCTATCCCGAACCGCCCTATCGTCCGCCCTATCAGCCGCCGTATGAACGTGACGGTTACGAGAGGCATAGCGGGTATGATGAAAGAAATGAGCAGCCGCAATCGCAGGGCAATGCGCGGTATACTCCCGAGCCGATCGCTGAATCACGTAATGATCCGATATACACTCCTCAGCCGGAACCGAATGCTTTTGCTTCAACGGCTGCGGAGCCCAAAGCTGCCGAGCCTGTCACAACACCTGAAACATACGAGCCGATAACCTCGACCTCCGCTGCAGACAACGAAAGTAAATTCAGTAATTTTGATTTTACATTCAACAAGCCTGCCGAAACCTCAGCCAATCAGGCAACAGACAGCTTCGCACAGAATGATTTCGGCACAGACAGCTTCGGGCAGAACGATTTCGGCACGGACAGCTTCGGGCAGAACGATTTCGGCACGGACAGCTTCGGGCAGAATGATTTCGGCACGGACAGCTTCGGGCAGAACGATTTCGGCACGAACAGCTTCGGGCAGAACGATTTCAGCGCCAATCAATTTGGAAACAGTGATTTCAATGATTTCGGGTCGGATTATGTGAGCGGCTTTGAGAATGATTCACAAGCAGAAAACAATTTTAATTTTGACAACAATACAGGCAGCACTGACGCGTCTGCCACCCCTCCTGTAGAGGAAGGAAAGCCGAGAGGCGGCAGATTTAAAAAACGCAGATAAACCGCCGGCTTGAAAACAGAGAAGATAATCTCGATTTTTCATGCTTGTGCGGATGGTAACAGCATCCCCTCTGCGTTTTGACACTCTTTTATGTTTTGCTGTGCAGGAGGTAATGATTTTGAGCGCAAACGGGGACGCCTACATAGGCAGCAAAAAACGCCGCTTGGAGCAGGACGAGGTTTCGCACGAGATTGAAGCCTTGCCTACTCCCAACGCATGGGGCGTTGAGCCGGCTAATGCTAAGGAAGTGGGACACCTGCGGGTGGCCAAGGGAAAAATATCGTTTGTCCGGCTGAATATTTCGTTGAGAAGAGCCGGCGGCAGCGATGATTATGACAAAGAAGATGAACAGACTGAGTTCAATCCGGCTGAGCATGACCCTGCCGACAGGGTTATAGGAGATGACCGAAAGCGCAAGGTTCAGAACAGAGAAAACAATGTGGATCTGTTTGCGCTGGAGGAACAGTTAAAAAGCCGGCTTAACTCGATGAAAAAATCAAATGAGGAAAAAAGCATCGAGCAAGAGGGCGACGGTTGGGACAAGGCGCAGGAGTATATGCATGTCGATTACCGCAGCGCGAGAGATGCCGAAAAGGTACGGTTTGAACTGAGCGAAAAAACAAAAAAGCTCATGTTCAGCCTGACCGAGCTGGGAATTATCATGGCGATGCTATGCATGATTGAGATTCTGCCGGCATTCGGGCTGCCCCTGCCGGCGGCGTTTCTGCCGGATAAATCGCCTGTTACATATCTTTTGCTGGAGCTGGCGGCTCTGGCATTTGCCGCATATATTTCATGGAATGACATAATAGGCGGGCTTAAGAAAATCCTCAAGCGCAAGTGCAGCACGCGCACGGTAATAGCCGTGACAATAATCGCCGAAATGCTGCATATAATTTATATGCTGGCGGTCAGCGTGACCACGCACGGCAGCATAAGCAATTCGTTCGCCGCACCGATATGTCTGGCAGTGTGGATATACACCTTCAACCGCATGCTCACCACTATCCGAGTGGCGAGAGGCTTTAACTTCGTAATAAGGCGAGGCGAAAAGTATGCTGCGGCAGCGGCTGACGACAGTCCGGTTGCAGTTGACCTGCGCGTTGCTTCGGGAAGCCAGAATTCAAAAATATCATATGTAGTGCCGGTTAGACATCTCAGCTCTTATTTTCAAAACGCATGCCGCGATGACAATTGCAGCCTGATGATGAGCAAGGCATATCCCTATTGTCTGATAGCCTGCGTTGCCACAGGCTTGATAGGCGCGCTGCGGGGCGCACTGTCCGGCGGCAGCTTTTTAAGCACAGGATTATCGGCAATATGTGCGTCGCTGGTGGCTTGCGTGCCCATTACGGGGCTTTTGTGCATGGAAATTCCGCTGTACCGCGCAGTCAAGACTCAGCTTGACAAAGGCGCACTGCTCAACGGCTGGAACGCGGTGGAAAAATTCGGCGATACCGATACCCTTGCCCTCAATACAACCGATCTCTTTCCGCGCGGCAGCATACGGGTGCGCAAAGCGGTAACCGTTTCTGATATGCCTGTTCAGCAGGTCACGGCGGCAGCGGCTTCGGTAGTAATAGCCTCCGGGGGATGTCTGGCAGAGGTGTTCAGAAGTCTGCTGGAGGACGATAAGAGCTTGATTGGCGATGCTGACAGCATAACCTATGAAAACGAGCTGGGCATTTCCGGCTGGGTAAACGAAAAGCGCATTCTGGTGGGCAACAGGAGTATGATGGAAACCCACAGGGTTATAATTCCGGGCGGCGGGTTATCCAGACTGGATGAATTTGAGGCTATGAGAAAGCGACCGGGACACCAGGTGCTGTATGTGGCAGTGAACAATCGCCTGGAGGGCGTGTTCCTGCTGGAATACAAAGCCTCAAACGCTATCCGCAATGCGCTGGTACAGCTTATTTCGGACGGAACTAATATTATGGTATATACCTGTGACGCGAATATTGATGTCAGACTGTTGACCGATGTATTCGATATACCGTCAAGATACATCTCCATTCTGGACAACGACGGAAGCCGTGTTTATGATTCCGTGACCTACGCCGCAGAGGAAGAGCATGAGGCTCTGCTGGCCACCAACGGCACGCTGAGGGCGTTGTCGGGCGGTATTCGCGCGGCGGTGAAGCTGAAGGAAAATCAGAACCTCGGCATGATGATTCAGATGATATGCTTTGGCATGGGCTTCTTGTTTGTTGCGGGATTAAGCAGTATAAGCTCTTACGCTATCGACGCTGCGCAGATAATAGTGATGCAGGTTGTATTTGTACTCATATCGCTTATATCGTTGGTAAAGGCTATATAATTAAACGAATTAACTCGTGGATATTGACATATTTACCCGTCAAAGCTATAATATAAAATACCGCCAGGGATGAATTTAATTTTACTACAGGCGAAAGGAAGATTGTAATAATGGCCGCAAATGCTAAACAGTTTAAACTGACTGCTGAGGGTCTCAAGCAGCGTGAGGAAGAGCTTGAATATCTCAAAACCGAAAAAAGAAAGGACATTGCCGACAAAATCAAGGTAGCTCTTTCTTTTGGCGACTTGAGTGAAAACAGCGAATATGACGAAGCCAAAAACGAGCAGGCTCAGGTTGAAAGCCGTATTCTCGAGCTGGAAGCCATGCTCAAAAACGTGGTTATCATTGATGAATCCGAAATTACAACCGACGTTATCAAAATCGGTGTCAAGGTCAAGCTTCTTGACATGGATTATAACGAGGAAGAGGAATATCAGATTGTAGGCTCTACAGAAGCCAATCCCCTCAAGGGCAGCATTTCCGATGAATCTCCCGTCGGCAGAGCCATGCTGGGCAAGACAGTGGGCGATACCGTAGAGGTTGAGGCTCCCGGCGGTATTATCCACTACAAGGTTCTCGAAATTGCAAAAACGAAATAAAATATTTCATAATTTTTTAATCGCATGAGATCTTATTGCAAGACTCATGCGATTTTTATTTTTATATGCCAATTACAAGTAAGCAATAACAATTTTTATGTAATTATTGCACAAAAAACATGCTAAAAAATTTATACCGGCTTTAACATAATATTGGTTGAAACATTGATTATTATGATATATAATGCATTTAACCGCTTGTCAACATACTGAATATCAGATGTTGTCAGATATTATTACTTGTTTTAGAATAGAGGAACAAATTTTGAGAACCGTAATATTTATGATTTATATGTGGGTGCAGCTTCTGTTGCTTATGATTTTGTGGCTGAAAATGCAATGGCTGAACAAACATTCTTCCCGAGAGAAGCGTGACGCATACCTTGAAAAAACCGTCCGTAAGTGGGCACGGGGACTGCTGTTTATGGCGGGAGCAAAGGTTGAGGTGAGCGGGCTGGAAAATATTCCGACTGACAGGGCGAGTGTGTTTGCAGTCAATCATCAGAGCTTTTTCGATATATTGGTAGTGCTGGCTTATCTCGACAAGCCTCACGCGCTGCTCTCCAAGGCGTCGATAGGCAAGGTTCCGTTTATACGCCTTTGGATGAGGGAACTGAAATGCGTGTTTGTTGAGCGCGATGATATGAAAGCGGGCATAGAGGCAATCAAAAAGCTGACCGATGTTGTTGGTGACGGATACTCGGCAATAATCTTTCCTGAGGGCACGAGAAGTAAAAACGGTGAAGTCGGCGAGTTTAAGGGCGGCGCTTTTAAGATAGCGCAAAAAACGGGTGCGCCGGTAGTGCCTGTTGCGCTGGACGGCACATATAACCTTTTTGAGAAGAATCATCATTGGATAAAATCTGCTAAGGTCAAGGTGAGCATACTTCCGCCGATTGAAACAGCCGGACTTTCGAGAGCCGAATTCAAGGAGCTTCCCGAAAAAACGAGGGAAATGATAGTTGCGGCAAAGGCGAAGTTTTAAATGATAATTTATATTGGGTGGTCAGGGGCGTTGCCCCCGAACCCCTACGATGGGCGCTGCCCCTCGACCCCGCCAAGAGGGCCTGCCCCCTTGGATTCCCATTGTACATGCTCTCCTTTAGTGATACTGTAAATTATGGTTTATCAGACTATCAAGCACGTTTATTTCAAAAGACATAAAAAAACACAGCATGCATATTTCGTATTATACTGAAAATGCATGCTGTGTTTTTATTTTAATATCAATATTCCTGAGTTGCGCCGGGACAATATTTCATAACGCACTTTACATATTCCTCAAGACACATACCGTTTTCTTTCATGTATTCAGCCGCGCTTTCGCCGACAAATCTGAGGTGCCACGGTCTGGCCTCAACGCCTGTGATTTCCTGCTTGTCTGCGGTGTATCGAATAATGAAGCCGAATTTGTAAGCATTGTTGCAGATCCATTTGTACTGCTCGGTAGCAGAGAATTTTTCTACTGAATTTACATCGGTTGAAACATCAATTGATGTGCCCAGCTGCGACTCATCTGTGCCGGGTGTGCTGAGAAGTAAAGAAGTTTTTTGAGTTGCTTCATCTGAGGAGCAGCCCTCAGCAATAAATTTATCTATACTCTCGGAAAGAGCAGCTTGCTGAGCGTCGTAGGAGGTGTAGCCCTTAACGGGAAGAACGGCCAGCCCGTCCTTCGCCATTGCGTCGAGCATATTGATGAAACTCTCGGCTGCGTCTGAGCGCAGATAAACAGATTGTCCGTTGGGGACGGTATTGAGCGAAACGAGATTCTGCGGCTCATAGGACTTATCTACAGGCTTGGACTCATTGACTATGCGGGGATATGAGTCAACATCTGTGGGGTAAGACTGAGCTGAAGCTGAGGTTGCAAAGGTATTTGCGTCGGCACGAACCGATTGCCATGCAATAATGCCCGAAGCGGCAAAAGCAACAGCTATGCAGGCGCAAACGATGCGCTTGATACCCGATGATTTTTTATTTGCACAAGAGTATTTCTTTGCTTTGTAAACGGGGGAATAATATTTGCCAGTACCTTTAACCATTTCACACACAACCTCGCAATAATATTTCACAAAAAGTTTCACACAAAATCTCGATAATTTAATTATAAATTATATGAATTGTAAAAGTTTACAGAAATGGTAACTAATTGTTACAGCTTTGTAAATTATGATGTTTTGGTTAGAATAAGTTAAATTTAAGCTATTAGAAAACTTAAATTTATGTGAAATCTCAGAAATTCTATTGAAAAAAGGCCGCAGATATTTTAATATATAAATGTACAGGTATGACGTTTTTTAGAGAAAAAGGAGTTGAATACGAATGGCAAACAGTTTCGGCAGCGGCGGATATAAGTTCGACAGCGGCAAAGGCGATGAGCTTAATTCCGACGGCTATTACGATGACAACGGATTTGACGACGATTTTGACGATAATTATTATGATGACTATGACGCGGATTACGACGAATTCAGTGATGATTTCGACGATGATTATGCTGCGACTCGCAGCGACAGCGGTAACGGCAATTACGACGAGTTTGACGATGATTTTGACGATGACTATTATGACGATTACGATAATTACGACGATTACGGCGAAAGCTATGGGCGCGGCTCGTCATATTCATCGCGGGGATATGACGATGACGGCTACGGTGTAAATTACGATGATTTTGAGGAAAAATCGTATTACAGCGGCGAGCGGCGCAGTCAGTCGGCGGCGCGAAATGTAGTTCCGGAGCAGCAAAAGCAGGCTCCACGCAGGCGTGAAACTCAGTCTGAGCGTTATGACAGATACGCCGAGGATCTGAAAAAAAAGAGAAAGCACATGGGTGCGCCTACAGGCACTACCGGCGATTTTTACGATTACGACACCTCGGACGATTACGATGATTACGACGACGCCGATGGCTACTACGGCAGGGATTACGGTCCCGCCGACAGAACTCCCGAGCCTATACCGCCGATATATGCCAAATATCTCGGCTACGGAAACGGCGGCTATCAGGGCGGTGATTATCAGGAGGAAGGCAAAACCGCCAGGAAAAACCACTCCATAAGTCTGGCAAGCCACCGGGCGCGCAAGCGTCTGAAGTCATTGGGCATTGTTATGGGATGCCTGCTGGTGGTAATGCTCGGCGTTTATTACTTCGGGTTTGTGCGCATGTATAACCCCGTAGAGGTCAGCAATTCGATCGTAAACCTGCAGACCGCCGAAACCACTAAGATGATGCAGAGCGTTGTGGGCGAAAAGCTGAGCGATAAGACCATCAGAATGATAGTCAACGGCGAGACCTTCACCATAAATCTCGGCGAATACGGCTTCAATTATTCGGCGTCTGCTGACGGCTCGACTACCACTACCACCGTTAAAGGTGAGGACGGCAAGGAGCAGGAGCAGGTCATCGCTACTTATAAAAACATATGCTACAATCAGACCAAGCTCGAAGCGCTGCTTGACAGCATTGCCGGAAAATACGGCACAATAATGCAGAAGCCCTCTTACACGATAGAAGATGAAAAGCTCATAATCAAGGCCGGCACAGACGGCGTGGGCATTGATGAAAACAGCCTTATGGGGCAGATTCTGGCGCGTATTCAGTCGGGCAATTATGAAGAAAATCTCGTGGAGGAAATGGTTGTCACCAAGACCCCCGCTGTCAATATTGATTCGATTTACAAGGAAGTAGTCTGCGATGTTAAGGACGCCTCCTCTTATGTCGATTCAAACGGTGAAACCGTTTATTCCCCCGACGTGGTGGGCAAGAAGTTTGACCTGGAGGCGGCGCGCGCCAAAATCGCAAAGGGCGGCAATACGTGGACTATCAAAATGAAGCTCACGCAGCCCGAGGTCACGCTGGTTGAGCTGAAGGCTCCCACCTGCCCCGACCTGCTGGCTGAGACTACCACAACATTTAATGCAGGAAATAAAACCCGTGCCGCCAATATCAAGAATGCCGCAAAACGCATTAACACCTACGGCAGCTTTGAGGACGGATATGTGATGCAGCCGGGCGAGATATTCTCCTTCAACGACGTGGTAGGCGAGAGAACCGAGGCAAACGGCTTCTCAATAGCTACGGTTTACACCACATCGGGTACCGCAAACGACGTGGGCGGCGGTATCTGTCAGGTATCGTCCACAATTTTCTCGGCGGTATTCAAGGCAGACCTCGGCATAGTCAGCCGAACTAATCACATGTATGTTGTGCATTACTGGCCGACCAAGGGCGAGGATGCCACGGTAAACTGGGGCACGATTGATTTTAAGTTCCAGAACACTAAAAGTTATCCTGTAAAAATTAAGCTCACTTATTCCAACGAAGGTAAGCTTACCTGTCAGGTGTATGGTACAGATGACGGCTACAGAGCGGAATTTGACAACAAGGTAATCAAGCAGGTTCTTACAGGCGTTGTCACCAAAAAGGCGGTAAAGGGCAAGCCGGCAGGCACTATAGAATACGGCGATCCGGGTTATACCATCGAAATTTACAAGGTGCGCTATAACAAGGACGTAAAGGTTTCCAGAGAGCTTATGTGGACGAGTGTCTATCAACCGCTGCAAACGGTCAAATATGTAAATTAAAAATACTCCGCAGACTGTAAAGAAAATCAGTCTGCGGAGATTTTTGCGCGCAAAAAAATAAATTCCGTGCATACTCGATGGGAAGCACGGAATTATTGCATAGAGAAAAATTATTTGCAGAAGAAAACGTCCATAGAAACGGACTCACCGTTGAAAGCTATATAAGCCTTGCTTGTATCCGGCTGGACATAGATTTTTATATCCTTGTCATCGCCAACGATTTTTCTTGCATTGCTGATAACTTCGTCAACGGAAACCTGTGCTCCGCCGTACTCGACGAATACCTCAGTCTTGGGAGCGGCAGGAGCGGCGACTTCAGCTTTCACTGCCGGTTCAGCCTGCTTTACCTCAGCGGCGGCTGTCTTTTTTGCAGCGGCAGCTTTGGTTGTCCTTGCTGTAGATTTAGCGGCTGCTTTTGTTGTTTTCTTTGCAGCAGGCTTCTTTTCGGCTTCAACAGCAGCTTCTGTCTTTACTTCTGTGTCAACTGCGGGAGTTGTTTTCTTTCTGGGAGCCATATAAAAACCCTCTTTCAAATTTTTTTGAGAGAAAAACGGAATAAAATCCGACTTACATTTCTCTGTTTTATTACATTATATACCTAAAAGAGCGGTTTGTCAAACCTATACAAAATACATTTTTTATGTTTGTGACAAGTAGACAAAATAGAGCTGCACCAAGTCATATAAATAATTATAATTGATTAATAAAACTCTTAAAAATTTCCATTAATCGACTAATCGACATTTTGTGACTGTCCTGATTTTTTGTAACCCTCTGCGTAAATCTCTGTTACAGCCAAAGCCAGCGACGGCAGGAAGTAGCTGAGCGGGTAAACATGACCTTGCACGACATAGTCGATAATAACGGTTACTATGTAGAATGCCGCGAACGCATAGAGGTAATGCCTTATAAACAGCCTTATTTGCTTGCGCCGAATACTCAAAATGAGATTATAAAGCACAAACACGGCGGCGGTGAGCATAAAAATCGCGCCGAATATCACAAATACCCCGCAACTGTAATAAAAAATCAAGTCGATTGGATTGCAGCGTGTGATGATTAAGTCTGCTGCCATTATCGCAAGGGACAGCAGAGAAATAATTCCGCAAAATTTGTTGATTTTTTTCAAAATACTCATTTATTAATCCCTTTCTCTGCGGCGTCACAGCTTGCTGAAATAATCGTCGCGCAGCAGTCCGTAATGAGCCACATCATAAAATTTGTCGTCCTTCATAATTTCCTGGCGCGCTATGCCCTCAAATTCAAAGCCGAGCTTTTCCAGCACACGTCTGGAGGCTGCATTGTGAGTCATGCTGATTGCGCCGACACGATTCAGCCGCAGCTGTCCGAAAGCGTAAGACAAAGCGATGCGCCCTGCGGCGGTGGCTATTCCCTGCCCCCATTTTTCGGGATGAACGTAGTATGCAAGGGTGGCGTGGCGGCAGCAGTTGTTTACATTGACTATACCCACATTGCCGATAAGGCGGTCGGTTTTGCAGTCGAATACACCGAATTCATACGACGAGCCGGTGCGTCGGCAGTTGGCGTTGAATTTAATCCACCACTTAGCGTGATTCACATCAAAGTCGCGTCTGATGTTGTAGGTAGTTGCATAAATTTCATCGCGGGAGGTCATGGCGGAAAGAGCCTCCGCATCATCTATGCGATACGCTCTGAGGTAAATTCTTCCGTCAGACATCGGGCGCGTGGTTTTCTTTCCGCTCATAACAAACCTCCTTTTGTATTTGGATTGGGTTAAAGATAAATGATAATTTAGCTGTGCAACGTCCACTCGAAAATCAAAGATTTTCTTGTTAGTTTTCCACTAGCTTCGCATTGTTTCCTATTGCAAGTTTCTCTTGCACTTTAGTTTTGTGGTGGCGTTGCCCCCACGCCCCCACGATGGGCGCTGCCCCTCGACCCCGCCAAGAGGGCCTGCCCCCTTGGATTCCCGGCGTTGCGTACTCTATGGTAAATTATGATATATCTTTAACCCAATCCAAATACAAAAGGAGGTTTGTTATGAGAGTAAAGAAAAACACGCGCCCGAATTCTGAC
>JAQXFQ010000101.1 GCA_029005175.1 Bacillota bacterium | reverse complement strand
TTTTTTGTCTGTCTCAGAAACGGATACAGAAACTGAAACAGAAACTGAAACAGAAACTGAAACAGAAACTGAATCTGTGACATCAGAAGAAGAAAAAACTGAATTGACTGTGGAATCAAAAGCCGAGAGTCTGTCAGCATTTCCTTTGGATAGTCTTAGTTATTCCACAGGCAGCACAATAATACGTGTACAGGATGTCGATGGTGTTTCTTACCTTTTTCTTCCTGCCTCAACAGACAGTCAGAATTTGAAGCTGAATTGTAAGTTGGCAGAGGGTGAGATATTGTATGTGGCCGGAGATAAATTACCGAATGGAATGGACGCTTCCAATGGATTTGACCTTGATACGGTAGCTGCTCCGAATGAGGGAAAGTATACTCTGAAATTAACCTTGCGGAAAGAACTGAAAGATGGAAGCTTTGGCGTTTTGACAGAAACGGCAAGTGTGCAGGTGATGAAGTCAGCCAATTTTTCTGCCGTTTATCTGACTCACGGTGAAGGTTATGAGGGACGGGAGTATGTTGATAAGTCCAAAGAGAATGTAATTGAGGGAAGCATGGCTATGGTCACTGCAGAGGGCAAGACAGTTTATGACGGAGCTCTCTCCCAGATCAAAGCCAGAGGAAACAGTACCTTTTCATATTATCCCAAGAAATCCTATCAGATCAAGCTGAGTAAAAAAACCGCATTGATTGACGGAACAGAGAAAGGCAAGACGTGGGTTCTTTTGGCGGGCTATGCGGATGCAGTCAAGCTGTCCGATCAGCTGTGGAAAGATGTGGGAAATGCCATAGGTGCAGCTTATACAGCAAAGGGCGAACGAGTTGATCTGTATTTTGACGGAGAGTATCGCGGTTCCTATGAACTTTCGGAGAAAAATCAGTTGAGCAGCAATCGAATAGATATAACCGACATGGAAGCGGCTTATGAGGAATGCAATGAAAATTACGGAGAAAATCCCAATATCTGTTCTGCCGAAAACAGCTATGGCAATCGCTGTTATTATACGGAAGGCTTGACAGATCCTTCTGAAATGGGAGGCTTTCTGTTGGAATTTAATGACAAGAACGGTGATGATGCCAACTGGTTTAAGACATCCTCCGGCTATGCTGTCAATGTAAAAAGTCCGGAATATTCAAGTAAGGATACCATACTCTATATCAGTGAGTATTTCCAGGCATTTGAAGATGCCGTTATGGCCACGGACAGCGATGGAAATTATACGGGATACAATGCGGATACCGGGCTTTACTATTATGATTATTGTGATATGGACAGCCTGGTGGAGCAGTATATGATTAATTGCATATCCTCCAACCGTGATGCTTTTTGGCATTCTCTTTATTTCTATATGGATACGGATGGCAAATTGTATGCAGGACCTTTGTGGGATATGGAACTTACTTTGGGTGTGGGGTGGAATAACCCTATCCCGGCAAATCAGGATTGGGCTGCCCAAAATGATAACAAAGGAAACTGGGGAGAAGCACTGATTCAGATTCCGAGTTTTCGGGCCGCGTTGAAAAATGCATATGAAGAGACTTTCCGTGATGTTATAGCTGCTCTGCTGGGAGACAGCGAAGCTCAGGCGAAAACGGGACTGCTCTCTATTGAACAACGGGCAGAATTGGGGCGGACTTCTGTGTCGATGGACAGTGTTCTGTGGCCGGAACAGCTTAAGGACGGTTCTCCTTGTGCTCTGTATCCAAATCAGAGCTATGCAGAGTATTATCTGTTTGGTAAGACTGCCAGATTCCGAATGTGGGCTAAGGGCACCAAGTATGAGACAATCGTACAGGCAAGGACAGACTGGCTGAAAGAACATAAAGACTTCCTGGATGAGTATTTTGCAGTGACAGATAAGGAAAGCGGTGAGCAAGGCGGGAATGATGAGCATATTCATCAGTATGGTCCATTTGTTCCGATATGCAAAGCACAACACAAAAAGGTGTGCCTGGAGTGCGGAGACACAGTAGTGGAAGACTGTGCATTTAACTGGAAAACAACAGCAATTACTGCGGACAGCGCAGGTGTTATTGAGGGCACATGTCAGGATTGCGGTAGGCAGTTTAAGAAAACGGTAACTTTAGATTTGGGGCAGAACTTTACTTACTTGAATTTGGTGTATGAAGTCAACGAAAAAGATCGGAGTGTATCCGTTACCAAATCGGTAAAGAAGACGCTTACTTGCATAACTGTGCCGGATACGGTTTCTTATGGCGGTGTAGAGTATGCGGTGACCGAGATTAAAGAAAATGCATTTCAGTTAAATTTTGCACTCAAAGAAGTTTCACTGGGGCAGAATATCGTCTCCATTGGGGATGGTGCTTTTTATGGCGCAGTAGGTCTCAAAGTCGTCACCGTCAAAAGTACCAATTTGACCGGTGTGGGAGAAAAAGCTTTTCGGGCAAACTGCACCGTTTATGTGACTTGCGGCTCAAATACCAAAATCGTTTATGTTGGCGATTTCTCATTCCCGCAGTTCAAAAGTATGTCGAATATTCAAAATCATAAAATAGAAGGAGAATTCAGAAATGAGGTGTCCAAAATGCAATATGGAATTAAACGCCCGCTCCGAGCGCTGTCCTAATTGCGGCACGTCCGCTAAGCTTGCAAAGCCGGACGGCGATACTATGACCCGTGTGCGCAGGCAGATAGCCACCGTGCGCGGGAATAAAATCCAACAGACCGAGGATGAGCTTTACACCTCATTTTCTCCTGTGATGAAGTTTGACAAGCCTGCGGAGCCGGATAGCCGCCCGCAGGCATATGAACCGCCGGCGGGGTCAAACCCTGCCGAAAACTTTATCGGCACAGAGTTCCGCCCTGTTGACCTCGCCGATTTTATTTCAAAAGACAGCGAAAGCCAAGTCAAAGGCGAAACTGACGCTCAGGATGATGCCGAGCGCAGGCACGAGGTTATCTCTGCTCAAATCCGCCGTATGGTTAGCAACAAGGCTGACGATTTGCTGGCGGATTATTATTTTGACGACGGAATTTCGGATTTGGAAAGGTATCAGCTTGATCAAAGCTATGAAAAGCTGAATGATCTCAATAATACCCAAAGTGCAGAGGCTCAGAAAAATGCAGAGGAGGAAAATCCCACGACTGACAGCGCGGAACAGGCTCAGCCGCCGCAGATGTCTGAAGCCGCCAAAAGACTCAGCATTTTTCCCGAGGAAAAGGGCGCGGATAAGCTTTTTACAAGCGCAGGTGAAAAATTAGACGCGGCGGTTATAAAATGCAGGGGATTTTTCAACAATTTAATACATAATAAAATAGGTAAAATTTACAGAAAGCTTGATGCTAAAACTGCGCCATTCCTGAATGTAATATTAGATAAATATTATTACATTAAGTTTAAAGGCTTGAAAAGAAAGATAGAAGACAATAAAGCCGAAAAAGCGAAAATACGAAAGGGAATATGGGGCGTTTGCGGCATACTGGCGGCAGTGGCTTTTTGCGTGGTGATTTTTATTGCGTCGCTTTTTACCGACGGCGTGACAGGCAAATGGGTAGTTTCATATGACAGCAGCGGCAAACCTAATATAATAACGGAATTTACCGCGAGCGGCAAAACGATAGTTTCGGTAAGGTCGGACGACGGCTGGCATGTGCATAAAGAGGGAAAATATAAGACCCGCCGCAAAAACGGTCACGATATGCTCGAAATTACATATGAGGACGGTACGGTCACTCGGCTGTATTACACTATAGACGGCAAAAAGGGAACTTTTCGCAATGTAGAAACTAACGTCGAAAGTGTATATACATTGAAATGATATTTCAACGTACATTAAAATAAGATTTTAACGTACATTGAAAAGCGGAGGATTAGCGATAGATTATGGATGAAAATAAAATAGGAAAGTCAACTTTTTTCGGACTGGACGAGAACAATGCGGCGGCTTTGGCGGCGATTTTACCCGTAGTAATCAGCTTTGTGCCGTACATCGGCTATTTCAGCTGTATAATTCCGATAATTGCGGCTATTTTTGAGCGCAAAAGCAGGTTTGTCAAGCTCTGCGCGGTGCAGTCGGCATTTGCGTCAGTGATTATAACGGCTTCGGCGGCGGGGTTTGAATTGATTAGCGGCGCGGTTTCGGATGCCGCCAATGTGCCGTTTTGGATGTCGCTGTGCGGCATGATGATGTCGCTGCTGAGAATTGCCGCGCTGGTGATGATGATATTTATAGCAAATAACAGCTTTGCCGGCAGGAAAACCAAAATACCGATTTTGACCTCATTGGCTAAAAAAATTATAAAATATAACTAAATATAATTTACTAGTTAAAAAATACAATTTGTATATAATACTGAAAAATCCCTTAAATCTGGATTTTTATGCTATTATATGATTGAAATTTTTCTCTGATATTTTATGTTGATATTGCATTGAGTAATGCTATTAAATTTTATTACTTATAGTTTTGTAAGAGGGTGGATGATGTGAGGGAATACAAGCTGATAAGGTCGAAGCGAAAGACCGTAAGCCTGAGGATAGACGATAATTGTGAAATAGTCGTGCGCGCTCCTCTGAATATGCCAAAAAAGGATATAGACAACATGGTATTGCGAAACGAGCCTTGGATAGACAGGCACATGCCGGCGGCGGTCAGGCGCATGGAAAATTCGGCGTTGCTCACCGATGAGCGTATACATGAGCTGACGGCGCAGGCCAGGGAGTACATTCCGCCCAGAGTATCACATTTTGCCGCCATAATGGGCGTTGAGCCGACCGGCATTAAAATAACCTCGGCGCGCAAACGCTTCGGAAGCTGCAGCGGGCGAAACAGCCTGTGTTTTTCCTGTCTGCTTATGCTGTACCCGCATGAAATCATTGACTGCGTTGTGGTGCATGAGCTGGCGCATATAAAGCACCATGATCACAGCCCCGCCTTCTATGAATTCATATACAAATACATGCCGGACTACCGCGAGAGGGAAAAGAGACTTAAGGAACGCAGCGGCGAATAATTTACAAAAAAATAATCTGTCAAACGCATAATCTTAACTAAAACGGGGTATCATAAGTACATACCATGCAAGTTGAGATGTTGATTCACCGCGAATGTTACAAAAATGTTATCATAGTAACAAAGCGGGCGGGAAATCCTCAACGGTATGACGAAATCGTAATTTATTTTTGCTCAATATCTATTGACGAATCGGCGGTTTTATTTTATCATAATAGTGGAAAAACACCTGCGCTACATAGTATGAAATGTTAATTTATCGTTGAAAACAAGGGGTAATAAATATGGATCGTAAAACCAGAAGTATTATAATAGGTCTTTGTTCCGCTTTTGCGGCTGTTATGGTGATAATTTTGCTCTTTTTTGTAATGTCGGGCATTGCCGGAAATAATAAGGTTGACACCGTTTCGGGCAATGACGCAAATAATGTTAATAAAGACGATACGGCGTCGGTAAATACGGTTGAATCCGACGGCAGTCTGGTCGTACCGTTTGATGACAGCCAGCCGGATGACTCAGGCGTTTCATCTTCTGCCGACGACGTTTCATCCGACTCGGTGTCCTCCGAGCCGCCGGTGTCGAAAGCTGCTCATTTCGGGCGCAGCGATATAGAGAGCCTTGAAAACAGCGCGGATAAATTCAGCGAGTTTGTGACGGCGGTCAATCCCACCTCATACGAATGGAACACCGATAATATGGGCGCGGCCTCCGAAGTCACTGTAAAGCTTATCACAGCTGACGGAAGCTATGCTGTAATCGGCGTGCCATATGAGTCGTCAGATTATACGGTGGACGGCAGCAAAAGCGGTTCGGGCGATGACGTGACTGAGTGGACTGTTTACCGAAAGAGCAAGTCGGAATCCTGCACACTTATCGAGCTGGTATTTTTCTCAAATAAGATGAAATTCAGCATGCCGAGGGGTATCAAGGTGGGGACAGCTTACAGCGATGTCAGTGCGGCTTATCTCAATCTGAGCACTGCCGAAAAGTCGTATTTGCTCTATGAGGGGACGGATGTTCTCACAGACGCGGCGAAGATAAAGGTTTATAAGCAGCAAAAGTCCGCATATATCGGCGGAAAGATATATAAGCTGGCCACTTTCCTCAATTCTTTTTATAAGGACAATAACGATGCATATCCGTTCAGCGGCAAGTGCAACAGCGTCATCCGTTATGGATATAATTCACTCGGCGACACCTCCGAAGCTACCGGTCAGTGGTATATTGAATATGCTACAAAGGATCACAAGGTAGTTGGAGTCAGATTTTACAATGCCGGTGTGAGAGACTGACAGATATTTTAACTCAGCAAAATTTTTAAAGGAAAGGATGGCATATGTTTATGAAGTTTGAATTGAATAATGTTTGGGCAGGAAGAATTATAGGAATAGGCATGGCGGCCGCCGTGGCAGTCACAGTAGCGATAGCCGCCGAAGTTTTGGATATAAAGCAAAACGCTTCAGCTATCTCAAACGACAGCTCGGCTATGGTCGAAAAAAGTGAAAATGCAGACGATGACAATGCCACCATAGTGCCGTTTGCCGATAGAAGCTTGGATGATCTCACCGGTGACGGCGGTACTGTTCAGAGTGTTTACGATGAACTGCGCAGCACGGAAGGCAATAAAAAAGCTTCGACTGCGACCACAGCGTCTAAATCTACCACAGCGCCGTCTGCTGCTTCGTCTGCAACCTCCGAAACGGCGGTAACCACCACCACATCGGCGGCTTCTAAGCCGGAAGCCACCACCTCCTCCACTGCTGAACCGACAGTTTCCAACGGAAAGCGCGAGTTTAATTATGAAGATGTATCAGGCATTGCGGCGGAGCTTAAGACGCTTGAAGACTTTGTGACGGCACTCAATCCCACCTCGTTCACATGGGACGCCACAGAATACGCTGTTGACGGATATGTTCAGATTTCTCTGATTTCCGGCTACGGCGTTGTTACGCTTGATGTCAAGCCGGTGCTTCCCTTTGCGGGCTACGGCGAGATTTCCCTTGAAAATCAGATAACGGGCGGCACAAGCAGCAGCTCCATAACCGATTGGGAATGGTATAAAAACAACAAGGAATCCGGCTGCAATATCTGCTCGGTAACATGGCTGGCTGAAGAATTTGCCGTTGCTCCCGTGAGAGATATAAAAATCGGAACAGCTATGACCGAAGTTATCGGCAGCTACCTCTGCGTAAACGGCGGAGCGACCACGCTTTATAAGGCGTCCGATGTTATCACAGACCAGAATAAGCTCAATAAGCTGCTTGAGGGCGAAAACGCATACACCTTTGTAGGCGGCAGAGTCTACAGCATAGGCAGCTATCTTGAGAAGTATTACTACGGCAAGGAAAACTCCTACCGCTTTGCCGACTGCGATTATGTGATTCAGTACGGCTGTAATTCCGTGATGGATTATGATTATATCACAGGCAGCTGGATCATTGAATACGCTGTCAAGGACGACGTAGTTCAGGGCATAACCTTTATGAATAAGAGCTATTATGCGCCTGTCAATGCTCCAAGTACCGAGGATACAAAATCCACCACATCTATCACAGAATTTTTCCAAAAGCTTTTTGGCGGCGAATAAAAATAATGGATAAATAAAAAAATCCCGGATTGTCGTGATTAAATTCACGGTAATCCGGGATTTTTGGTTTTAAGTGGACTTTATGCAGATAAATCATAATTTAACTGATTGACGTCCACTTGAAAATCAAAGATTTTCTCGTTAGTCTTTTTATGGGCTTCGCATTGTTTTCTATTTTAAGTCTTTGCTACACTTTGGTTTTGTAGGGGCTTTGCCCCTACGACCCCACGAAGGGCGCTGCCCCTCGACCCCGCCAAGAGGGCCGCCGCCATTCAAGGAATGGCGGTCTCCCTTTGGATTCCCATTATAAGTCGCTTGACTTTAGTGCGTCGCTAAATTATGATTTATCTGCATAAAGTCCACTTAAAACCAAAAATCC
>JAQXFQ010000100.1 GCA_029005175.1 Bacillota bacterium | reverse complement strand
TTGACCCGATGGACGCAGCACAAACGATGAAAAAACATCTACCGAGTTATCACCAAAAAACGGAAAATGAGTTTCATTTGCGCCGCATCTTTCAGAAAGCAGCAGAGCAAGTGACTTTTGCGGTGCTTCGCGCGAGGTTTCGCCGAACACGCGCGCCATTGAATTAAATGAAATCGCTTTTTTGCCGTCAACGTAATATTCAAACGATACCTGCCGTTCCTCGGTGCTCATGTAATTTGGTTTACCCGGTACAAGTCCGCCCACGAAGCTGGACATAATGCCGTGATATGCTGAAAACAAACCTTGTTCGTCAGTCGACACAGACACCACAGGAACTGAATGCTCTTTTTCCACAAGGAATGTGCTGCAAACCATTTGACTGGAGAGATAGCCTTTCTTGGTAGCGATCGCCTTAATTACTGTAGATTTTTTGATAGTGATTTCTTTGGTGTATTTAGCAGATGAGGATGTGGGATCCTTTCCCGTAGTGGTGTAATATATATTGCAGCCCTCGGGTGCTGTTATAGTTACCTTCGTCCCCGCCTTGACGTAGCCGCCTTCAGATGAAATCTGAGGCATGGGAGCGTATCCCGGATATTTTTTTGATTCATCGTTTGGTTTGCCGGGAGTGGGTGTGCCAAATACATACACCTTATTTTTTTCGCTTTGCAGTCTTCCCGATGAACGTCCGTAGGTTTGTTTGCCCGAATTTATGCTGTCTATGATGTGACTGCCGCTGTCAAAGAGAAAAACCTCTTCGCCGCCCTGATTCAGTTTGAATGCGGCTTGCAGCGTCCGTCCTGCCACCGAAACATTTTTGCCGCTGCAATACACTACAACGTATCCGCCCGACTCAATCTGAATATCGGGAAAAGTAAAAGCCGCCTTGGCACTGTCCTTTGAAAGACCGTAACCTTTCAAAGAGATGGCCTTTTTGGCGGCATTATGAATTTCAATGAAATCATTTTTCCAGCTTCCGTCGTTGCCGGAAACACACATAACTTCGCTGATGTATAGGGAAGAATAAGGACTTGCGGTCAGCTTGGTGGTGAGATCGTATGCGTAAGTGTCGTTGCTCCTGCCGGGAGTGGGACTTGCAAAAAGCTTGAATTCTCCGTTTTGGTCACGTCCGCATGACACATTTGGATTAAGCTCTGTAACCTTGACTGAATCCTCAATCAAGCCTGCGATTGAATACAGCGTGATAACATCACCTGCGCCGAGTGAGAAATCAGCGTGCAGCTCGCTTGAATCCGCAGGCAGTGTGTCGGAGCAGAACACAATTAAGTATCCCTTAGCCGTTATGACAGTATTATCAGGAAAGAACCATTTCCTGCCGCCTTTATCAGTATCCGACAGCGCAAAGCCCGAAAGGCTGACATCCACGTCGGAAGGGTTATAAAGCTCTATCCAGTCGCTGTACTGATTGTTGCTGTCGTATATGGTATATGTGTTTTTGCTCATGTACTCATTTATGACAATGCCGCTTTTTGGGAACTCCAGTTCATTAATATCCACAGCCTTGCTTCCGCTGTTAGCTTTGCCCGGCGACGGGCTTGCAAACCAGTAGTAATTATTATCATCAGGTGCTTCATTGTCAAGACCGTATGAAATATTTGACATTTCACACTTAGGGATATTTAACTGCTGAATGAGAGCGCCTGCGGAATTGCTGAACACCAGAGTTTCGCCCTTGGAGGACAGTTTAAAATTGGTGTGAATATTGCCGTTTTCATCGACTGTATTCATACCAGAGAGGTAGATAATACCATATCCCCCCGGCTCAAGTATAAAATCCGTGGGGAATGACCAACTGTCAGCCGTGCTTGCGCTGTCTGAGAGCATGGCACCCTTGAGATTGACCGCTTTGTCGGAAGAATTGTAAAATTCCACCCAGTCGCAGCAGCTTCCGTCGGGAAGCTGAGCATAATAATTATTGGAACTCATCACTTCGTTTATTTTTATATCATCAGTAACGACCGAGCTGCCTTTGGATTTTTCCGAGCAGCTTGAAAATATAAATAATAAAATAAGAAGATGACATGCTATTGTGAAAAACCGCTTAAAAGACAGAGACATCACACCTCCATATAATATAATTTAACGTAAATAATTATATCATATTTAAGCATGATGTCAATACACTTAATTTAAAAGAATGACAGATACGCTTGCAAATGATTATAAATTAACCTTTATCACCGCAAAGTCGAGCGGCTGCAATACGCCGTCAAATTTTCTGTCGTGTATGAGGTCGTCAAGACCTGTAAGCTTATCGGCTTCGGAATAAAGTATTTTGCACTCAGTTGCGCCGAGGTTTATGGCAATGCAGTATTTTTCATCGCCGCAGGATTTTTCATACACCAGTATGCCGCGCGCGTCGTCAACTACTGTAAATTTCAGCTCACCGCATTTCAGCGCTGGGGAATTTTTACGCAGTGCAATGAGCCGCTTGTAATGAGAGTATATTTACTGATTTTGGCGTGACATTTCCCAAACCATGCCGCGTCTGCAAACGGGATCCATTGCGCCGGTCAAACCCTACTCATCGCCGTAATATATCATG
>JAQXFQ010000099.1 GCA_029005175.1 Bacillota bacterium | reverse complement strand
CTGAATTATAAAGCCCATCAGCATACCCATGTGGCTGTGCAGGTGTCTGAACTGCGCCATGATTAGAGTAAAGCGCGTATATTCGCAGCATTCAGGATACTTGAGTAGCTGTCCGTCAGTGAGATTGTCGAGGTAATCGTTCAGCTTGGACTTTATGCCGCTGAAGTAATCGTTGATTTGCGGGCGTGTAAGCCTGCCTTCCGATACGGCGTCGAGATTGTTTAAATTTTCGGTGTGGAATGACGGCTCGGAATAATTCGGGTCGTTTGGGTTGATATACCATAAATCCAGCGAGTGCAGAGTGTGGTAGACATGCTTCCACAGCGGCATGCCGCAATACGCTCTGTCCCACATTTCATCGGGAATGCAGTCAATTACGTTTTGCACTTCCCATACTGCCTTATCGGTTTGGTCGCGTATAATTTCGGTGTATGTATCTTGATTCATAAGCGAAACCTCACATCAGCTTTACATTGAACTCGCCGTCATAGTAAAATTCGCTGATTTCATCGTTTTCAAATACTTCAAGCATTTTGTCAAAATCCGGCGCAATATTGTAATTGCACAAATCCGAGCGTTTTATCCAAAACACCTCACCCTCGTCGGAGGAGTGAATATCACCGCTGAATTTGTCTGTTTTAAAAAAGAATACAATATATCTGGAGCCTTCGTAATGCGTGAACTGCTTAACTCCGCAGAGCTTCGGTGATTGTATAGTTAAGCCTGTTTCCTCATAAACCTCGCGGATTACCGATTGTACAAAAGGCTCGCCCTTTTCCACATGACCGCCCGGAAAGGTCAGTCCGCCCCAATGCTTATCATTTCGGTTTTCCACCAAAATATTTCCGTTGTTGTCGTAAACCATGCACATGTTGGTGAGCACGACAGTTTCAGTTCTTGCCATAAAAATTCCCCTTATTCACAAATAGTTTACTCCGCAGAATCCGCAGAGTTTTCCGCAAAGTATTTGCAGAAGCTGCTGAGTGAGCATTTGCCGCACTTGGGCGAACGTGCGGTGCATACATCTCTGCCAAAAAGCACGAAGCGGTGGCAGAGGTCGTTGCCCTCGGTCGGTTCAACGCAGGCACGGAGCTGCTTTTCCACCTTGATGGGATCCTTGGTGCCGTCGGTAAGCCCGATTCTGCCCGATATGCGTATACAGTGGGTATCGGCCACTATCGCAGGCTTGCCGTATACGTCACCCAAAATCAGATTAGCCGTCTTGCGCCCGACGCCGGGAAGCTTTAGCAGCTCGTCCATGCTGTCGGGAACTACGCCGCCGTGCACATCTCGAATCATAAGGGCGAGGTTCTTAATGTCGCGCGCCTTGGTATTAAAAAGACCGCATGGCTTGATTATCTCGCCGATATCCTCGACTGTTGCATTGCAGAGGTCGTCGAGGGTGGGATATTTTTCAAAGAGAACCGGAGTGACCTGATTTACCCGCGCATCAGTGCATTGTGCCGAGAGCCGCACGGCGATTATAAGCTGAACCGGGTCGCAGCAGGTCAGCGAGCACAGCGCGTCGGGATATAAAGCCTTGAGAGCCGCAACGGTTCGGGCGGCAAGTTCTTTTTTGTCCATAAAATTTTATCAGTTCTTTCTCCTTGTTAATGTCAAATATATGCCTGTTTGGTGTATATTTTATTTTTAAAATCAAAAGCTCCAATAAATGGTTTTCCATCCACATAAATCCATTTTTGAATATATGTGGGAATTATCTCAAACAGTCGCTCATTTTCCAGTTCAGAATAAAGCTTATAAGACACCGAAAAATTTTCGTTGTAGAGTTTGCAGAATTCAGGACTTAACTGTGGTCGTCCAACCTCGTTGCACACGCCCTCAATCTGAATATTGTCAGCACAGAGGGCAACATTCGGATTGCCCTGTATCTGCTGGTATTTGCGGAAAGTATTGTCGGTCTGAAAATAAAACTTTCCGTCAATCACAATAATGCTCATCATGCGGGATGTTACTTTGTCGTTAAGCGACGTGGAAAGAACCATAGTGTTGTGATTTCCTATCTGCTTAAAAAATTCCCGGCATTTAATTTCAAATTCATACATAGCAATCACCGAAAATCACTCTGCGTTCTCGTCAATGGACGCTTTCAACTGCTCGGCTCGGGCAGAGGTTATGAGCGCGTCGAATATCTCGTCGAGGTCGCCGTTGAGGATAGCGTCCAGCTTGTAGAGGGTAAGCCCGATGCGGTGGTCGGTCATGCGCCCCTGCGGATAGTTGTAGGTGCGGATTCGCTCGGAGCGGTCACCTGTGCCGACCTGCAATTTTCTCTCTGCGGCAATCTTGCTGTTCTGTTCCTCCATAGCCGCCTCGTAGATTCTGGAGCGCAGTATTTTCATGGCGCGGTCTTTATTTTTGTACTGACTGCGCTCATCCTGACACTCGACTACGATGCCTGTGGGAAGGTGGGTGATTCTGATGGCGGATTCGGTCTTGTTGACATGCTGACCGCCCGCACCGCTGGAGCAGTAGGTGTCAATTTTGAGGTCGGCGGGATTTATCTCAACGTCAACCTCGTCCACCTCCGGCATAACGGCGACGGTAGCGGTGGAGGTGTGGATTCTGCCCTGAGTTTCGGTTTCGGGGACGCGCTGAACTCGATGAACACCGCTCTCGTATTTCAGCTTGGAATATGCCGATTCTCCGTTTACGATAAAGCTGATTTCCTTGTAGCCTCCCAGCTCGGTTTCATTTGCGTTGACTACCTCAATTTTCCAGCCGTGCTGCTCTGCATACATTGAATACATTCTGAAAAGCACGCCTGCAAAGAGCGCAGCTTCCTCGCCGCCAGCGCCGCCGCGTATTTCGATGACAACATTGCGGTCGTCGTTGGGATCTTTGGGCAGAAGCAGAATTTTCAGTTCCTCGGAGATTTTTTCCAAGGCCTCGCGGGATTCGCTCAGCTCGGTTTCAACCAGCTCGCGGAAATCCTTGTCGGAAATGCCCTCCTCGAGGAGCATTTTGGATTCATCCTCGGTTTCCTTCGCCTTTTTGTACTCGCGGTATTTTTCCACCAGTGGGGTGAGATTTTTGTATTCGCGCATAGTGTCGCGGTAAACGGCGTTGTCGTTTACTATCTCGGGGTCGCAAAGCTTTTTGCTGAGTTCCTCGTACTTAATTTCGGCTGCTGACAATTTATCAAACATAATTTTATTTCATCCTTTTTCTAATATATTAAATAGTCTTTTCTTAATCGGAAAAATCGTGCTACTGCTCGTCTTCGCGGATTATCTTTTTTATATTTTTCTCAATCTTGTTTCGCGGCACCATGACCTCATGACCGCAGCCCTTGCATTTTATCTTGAAATCCATGCCCACGCGCAGCACGTCAAACTGCTTGGAGCCGCAGGGGTGCTGTTTTTTCATTTCCAAAATATCGCCGACTCTCACGTCCAAATCAAATCATCCTCCATATTCGTATTCTGAGCGTCAATATTTTAATTATATAGCATTTTATATATTATTTCAACAATAAAAAACTTCCGAAAATTCGGCTGGAAAATTCGGAAGTTTTGGATTTTTATTATTTAATTTTGCTCGGAGAAGCATTTTTGATAAGAATAACTCCGTTGTACGACTCATTCGGCGTCATTGAAATTGTGTAGAACATGCTGAAATACTGCTGAAAGCTCTCAAATGAATCACCGACATTCAGCATTTTAACCTTACCGGTAATGATATTATTTAAATCAGAGTTTTCTGCGGCTTTTACGTCCAAATATACTGTATTTTGCTCGAGGTACTGCATTTTTGAAGTAAGCGCATTCTTGTTTGTCACCGTAAATTCAATTCGCTCATCCTTAAAATTACTGTAGCATGAGAAAGTGGAATTGAGAATATCCGTGCCGATTGCAAAGTATGCGGTGCCGTATTTATCTTTAAGGTGATTACCCAAAGATTTATAACCTGCGCTGTTTGCGGAGTATTTTTCAATGTGACCGTTGTGCCCCGATAAAAATACACTGTCGCGTCCGTTTTCATCTTCATAATCCAATATCCATTCTACATTTTCAGCCATAAATTTATCGCGCATTTTGCTGTATGAGAGATTTGAAGCGGATTGCAGCTGACACATCTGAGTAATGATATTTATTTCTTTGCAAGCCTTTTTAAATTCGCTAAGGCTTGACGCGTCTATCATTTCTTCCTTGTGTTTTTCCATTTCCTCTGTCAATTTATCCATTTCAGATTCTATATCTTTGTAAACGGAAGAACTGATATTGTATATTGTATCGTCTGTAACATCGGAAAAAACACCCGAATATTCGTTGTACAAATCTTGCGAGGTTTTGGCAAGGTAATCAAGCAGAAGTTCTTTGTTGTTGTCCACGCGCTGCATATCACAGCCGTAAAAGCTTATCATATCGCTCTCTGAAACGGTTTGATTATAATTTTTCATCCACTCAATCAAATCTGCCATTTCAGCCGTGCGATAAATCGCAAATCCGATTTCTGCGGCCGCCGCCTCGGCTGTTCCATTACCGCCGTGAATGTATTCGTTCACACGCTCACAGCCTCCAAAATCCCCCTCAAGTATAAAAGTCTTTGTGCCGTAGCTTTCCATTATGCTTTTGAATACATCCTTTTTCAATTCCTGCAGTTCTTTGTTTCCGTGAGTAGCTTCACCGAAACCAATGATTTTAGTTCCGGCGGGTATTGAGATTTCTGATATATCGGTTACAATTGAGGCAAAATCCTCACTTTCTGCTGAGTCATTTGAACAGCCTGCCGCAGCAGATGCAATCAACGCCAATGATAAAAAAACCGCTATAAGCTTTTTTATTTTTCTCATAACAAAATTCTCCTGTTTTTTTACGATTTAACCTTGTTTTTTAATTTCTTTTTTATAGCTATACCATGCCCTGATTCCCACATAAGCGTATGAGAGAACTATTGCAAGATAAAAATAGGCAGCGCACCCCCTCATAACGGCAAAAGGCGTTTCAAACAAAAAAGCACGCCAAAATTCGCCGCCGGTCATTTCCCACAAGCCGGGTGTGAGATATAAATTCTTCCAGTTATACAGAACGCTGAAATCAAACAATCCTGTGACGTAAAATGCTACCATTATGGGTAAAAATGCGAAAAACAGTGCCATCCAGTAATCGGACATTCTTTTGTAACGTGCTGCTTTGGAATATTTGTCGGAAAATATATCATGTGTAGCTTCGGCTGCCAGCCTTTCAAAATATTGCGCACCGCTGCTCTTTGTCCCGGCGACATGCCTCCAGCCGCTGTCTTCAAACATCGTTATATATTCTTTGAATTTCTCATTGTTTTTAAATATTCTGTAATCCATGCGAACCTCGGGGAGAAACGGCATTTGCGCAGTCTGCTCGCATTTGACAAATTCATATCTGCATGTGAACAAATTGATTTTGTTCAATCTGTATCCCCGCTCGACAAATGAATTTATCCACTTTTCCTCTTTGTCCAAATTAATCAAAAAGATTTTGTGTTTGGCAATAATATTTTTTTCTGACATAATGACAAAACTCCTTTTTACAGATTGTGGTTTTCAGCCACTTCGATTAAATGTCTCAGCCTTTCCGCTTCGAGATGCAAAACCTCCTTGCCCAGCTCGGTAATCTGATAAACCTTTCTGCGCTTGTCACTGCTCGGCATAGGCTGGATAAGCTTTTGCTCAAGCAGATTTTCGATTGCGCCGTACATAGTGCCCGCCGCAATTCTCACCCTGCCGCCGCTCAGTTCTTCCACCTTTTGCATAATGTAATATCCGTGCCCCGACTCCAGCAGAGCAACAAGGATGTAATAGGTAGTTTCGGTGAGCGGCAGATATTTGTTAAGATTCATGGTACACCTCCCATAAAATGTACAGTTGAATTATACAGTTTAATTATACAGTTGAACTGTACAATTGAATTATATACAGTTCAACTGTATATGTCAAGTCTTTTTTGAAAAAAATAAAAAATTATTCATTTATATTGTCATTGAATAATACACGGGCTGATGCTATAATATTTTCAATATAATATTTTAAACGGAGAAAAATCACTATGCTTTACAAAAACGGATTGACGGTTCTGCCGGATTTCACGCTTGCCGAGGCGGATGTCCGTGTGTCAAAAGGGCGGATAATGGAGATAGTACCGCGCGGCGCTATTTCCGACAGCGATGGCGAGATCGACATATCAGGCAGGATTCTCGCCCCGGGATTTATCGACATGCATATTCACGGATGCTGCGGCGCGGATTTCAGTTCAGACGGTGATACCTCCGCCTGCCTTGATAAAATGAGCGAATTTCTGTACTCGCGCGGAATCGCCGCATTTGCGCCCGCCGCCATGACAATGCCGTATGATGAATTGTGTTCGCTGATGATACGCTATCAGAAAGCAACGGTGAATCCCCGAAGCGGCGCGATTCCCGCGGGAATTTATCTTGAAGGACCGTTTCTCTCGGCGGCAAAATGCGGAGCGCAGCAATCCGAATATATTCAGCCGCCTGATTTTGAAAAATTTGAGGAATTGTATCGTCTTAGCGGCGAAAATATCCGCGTGGCATGCGTCGCACCCGAAACAGACGGCGCAGTTGAATTTATCCGACAGGCGGCGGAGGTTTGTCGAGTGTCTGCTGCACATACCGCCGCTGATTACGACACCATGCGGAGCGCAATCGAGGCGGGAATATCCAACGCGACCCACCTTTACAACGGAATGAATTCAATAACCCACCGTGAGCCGAACGGTGCGGCGGCTTTGCTTGAGAGCGGCTCATTCTGTGAATTGATATGCGACGGCATTCACGTCCACCCTGCGATGATACGCCTGACCTATAGGCTTATCGGGTGCGACAGGCTGTGCATTGTCTCAGACGCAATGTCGGCGGCAGGTCTGGGCGACGGAGAATTTAAGCTGGGCGGGCAAAAGGTGCTTGTCAGCGGCAGTCAGGCGCGGCTTGCGGACGGCAGGCTCGCGGGGGCAGTCGCGACGGCTTACGACGGATTCCGCAATGCTGTCAAATTCGGAATACCGCCGCTGGACGCTCTGCGCGCCGTTACGATTAACCCGGCTCGCGCGCTGGGAATTGATAACATTCTCGGTTCGATAGCTGTCGGCAAATCGGCAAAAATGATTTTGCTGGACGAGAATTTTAATTTTGCAGGGAATGCATAGTAATAGATTTTTATAGCGATAAATGATAATTTACAGTGGCACTAAAATAGGACACCTACAATGGGAATCCAAGGGGGCAGGCCCTCTTGGCAGGTCCAGGGCAGCGCCTTGGTGGGGGCGTGGGGGCAAAGCCACCACAAAGCTAAAGTGCAAGAAAAACTAGCAATAGGAAAAAAGCGAAGCCCATAAAAAGACTAACAAGAAAATCTTTGATTTTCGAGTGGACGTCAATCAGTTAAATTATGATTTATAGGCACTTAATAAATCACATAAGAAGGTTACATTCACATGAATACATTAAACACACTTTTACTGCACAACACGGATCAAGACATAGCGCGGGCAGGGGAGATTCTCCGGGGCGGCGGACTTGTTGCAATTCCTACCGAAACGGTCTACGGTCTGGCAGCAAATGCCCTGGACGGTCAGGCGGTCGCAAAAATATTCAAGGCGAAAGGACGCCCGCAGGACAATCCCTTAATCGTTCACATATCAGAGCTGTCACAGTGGAATGCGCTGGTGCGTGAGATTCCGCCGCAGGCCATGGCTCTGGCAAAGTCATACTGGCCGGGACCGCTCACGATAATTCTGCCCAAGAGCGGCATAATTCCCGACGAGGTTTCGGCGGGGCTGGATACCGTAGCGGTGAGATTTCCCTCGATGCGCACCACCCGAAAAATTATCGACGCGGCGGGAGTTCCGCTGGCGGCTCCGTCGGCTAATCTGTCGGGAAGCCCCAGTCCGACCTGCGCTAAACACACGATGAACGACATGGCGGGCAGAATTGAGGCTGTATTGGACGGCGGCGACTGCAATTTCGGGGTAGAATCCACAGTTGTTACACTGGCGGGAGCTGTGCCCAGACTTCTGCGCCCGGGTGCGGTCACTCCGGAGGATTTGCGCGAGGTGCTGGGCGAAGTCGAGATTGACGAGGCTGTCATGGGAAAGCTGAAGGAGGGCGCAAAGGCAGCTTCTCCGGGGATGAAGTACAAGCATTACAGTCCGAAAGCTGAGGTTACGATTGTAAAATCCGACCTTGAGGCATTTTGTAAAATGGCGGAAAAAATAGATAATAAAGAAACCACCTTTGCGCTGTGCTTTGACGGCGAGGAGAGGACGATTCCGCTGAAATGTGTGACCTATGGGCGTGAGGACGATTCGCTTACGCAGTCGCACAGGCTGTTTACGGCACTGCGTGAGCTGGACGAGCAGGGGGCAGAGAAAGTGTATGCCCGCTGTCCGTCGACCGATGGAGTGGGAATGGCTGTCTATAACCGCCTGCTCAGAGCGGCGGGATTTAATGTGATTGAATTGTAAGGAAGATTGTAAAATGAGAGTATTTGTTCAATGTGGCAGTGACGGATTGCCTCGATCGTATAATTTTTTTATAGCATATAAGGGATTTGAAGAAATGGGTTTTGAGATGATTCGGTTTCATACTTATGATGAATTAAAACAGAGCAATCCTGAGGATATTATTGTTGGATATGTTGACACAGTGCGCAAAAGGCTTTTAGATTTCGGTATTACCGCGCCTGAAATGGATTATCCGCCTGAACTGGAAAAATATTTGGGACGGAAAATCTGGAAGTCCAAAATTGACACGATAAACTCAAATCCCGAATTATGGCCTGTTTTTGTGAAGCCAGTGGAGGATAAAAAGTTTACAGGTGTGGTTGTTCGTTCCCCTAAAGATTTAATAGGTTGCGGCAGTTGGTATGATAATGCCGATGTGCTGTGCAGCGAGGTTGTAGATTTTGCAGCAGAGTGGCGGTGCTTCGTGAGATATGGCAGAATTCTAGATATACGTCGTTATAAGGGAAACTGGAGGCTTCACTTTGATCCGCATGTGGTTGAAAGTGCAGTTTCAGATTATGTCAGCGCACCTGCAGGATATGCAATTGATTTTGGACTGACAAGTGAAGGAAAAACGATTCTGCTGGAGGTAAATGACGGCTACGCACTGGGACATTATGGTCTGTTTTACATAGATTATGCAAAGCTTCTTAGTGCAAGATGGGCAGAGCTTACCAATACAGAGGACGAATGTAATTTTTAAATCTACATTTATGTGACTGATTTTGAAAGCATTTTTATAGGTTGACGAAATTAACGTATATATGATAACACACTGAAAGTCTGTGGCTTCGGAATTCTCTTTTTGTATTTGTAAAATTACCCCCCAAAAATAAAATCAAAAATTTAATGAAAAGTTTTAATAAAACATAAACTTTTTGGCAATTGTATTGACTTAATCTGCAATATGGAATATATTTAAGATAATAGAAATGTTACAAAAATGTAATAGTTTTTTGAGAAAAATAATTTTATCTTATGAAATTTTCATGTATCGCATTAAAATTTCATGCGATTAAAGGATGATGGCGTTTTATCATGCTTGTGGGAATAACAGGACCCAGCGGAGCCGGCAAAGGCGCGGTTGTCGTTGCGTTTGAAGCGCGCGGCTTCGGTATAGTTGACGCGGACAAGGTGGCGCGCGAGATAGTCATGCCGGGCGAGCCTGCTTTGGCGGAATTAGCTGTGAGTTTCGGCGGCGATCTGATAAATTCAGACGGCACGCTCAACCGCAGAATGCTGGCGGACAGGGCGTTTTCCTCCCGCGAAAGCACCGACAGACTAAACCGAATCATGCACGGCAGCATCTGCCGGCGAATGCTTGAGCGCGCAGAGGAATTAGGCGCGCGCGGGATTAACTGCGTATTTGACGCGCCGCTGCTTTTTGAAGCCGGTCTTGAGAAATATTGCGACTGCGTAATTTCGGTAATCGCACCTGTCGGGATACGCGCTCAGCGTTTGGCAAAGAGAGACGGATTGACAAGCGAGCAGATAAGCAGGCGTATGCAAGCTCAGCATGATGATGAATATTACACCTCACGCTCGCAGTATATAATTGTAAATGACGGCAGCCTGCAGCAGCTTGCCGAAAAATCAGAAGAAGTTGTTAAAGATATTATCGCCCGATACGATTCCAAAGGAGGACTGACGGACTGATGGTGGTAAGCTTACGCAAAGGAAAAAGAATTCTGGCCGTAATTACGGTCATAGCTTTGCTTTCGGCAGGCGGATATTTCGGATTGAACGCGGTCAAAAGATATTTTTATCCCAAGGATTATTCCGATTATGTCGAGCAGTATTGCGCTGAATACAGCATTGACAGCAACCTCGCTTATGCTGTCATTCACACCGAGAGCGGCTTTGACAGCAACGCAGAGTCATATTTGGGCGCGTGCGGATTGATGCAGATTATGCCCGATACCTTTGAATGGCTGAAAACAAAGGACAAAGGCCAATCCGATTGTAACGGCGATATATTTGATCCTGAAACCAACATACGCTACGGAGTTTATTTTCTTTCCATGCTGATGGAGGAATTCGGTGACGAGCGGCTCACCATTGCGGCGTATCACGCCGGAATGTGGCGGGTCAGTCAGTGGCTGAAGGATTCGGGGATTTCTCCCGACGGCAAGACGCTGAAAAGCATTCCCTACAGCGATACCGAGCATTACATCAAAAAGGTTGAGCGCGCAAAAAAAGTATACGAAGCGTTGTATTGAGTTTTGTTTAATATGTAAAATAATTTAGTGGTGTATGTAAAATGATTTTATAAGTGTTGACAGATATAATAAAAAACGGTATAATCTAGTTATCAAAACTAGATTATACCGTTTTTTTTTGCTGTCAGTGTATTCAGGGAGTGTGATTTTACAATGGATAATATTAATTTTGCAAACGACATAAGAATGATAGAGTTTGCAAAAAGCGCGATGAATTTTTTTCTGCCGAGGTGGGATAAAATACCGTCGCTCGGACTTTATATGGATCAGGTGGTTACCGTGATAGAAAAGGAGCTTGCTCCGGTGCTCGGGTTTGACAACGAGGCATTTATCACAGCATCCATGATAAACAATTACGTAAAGCTGGGCATGGTATCCAAACCCGATAAGAAAAAATATTACAGGGAACACATTGCATGCGTAATGATTATCACTATACTCAAGCAGTCGCTTGCAATAAGTGATATACGCCTGGGAATGGACGCCACACTTAAAAAGGTCAATTCCGAAAATGCATACAATAGATTCTGCGATTATGTGGAATATGCCATAAAGACGGTCGCCGAGAGTGTAATTGCGTCGGATGACACCACTGAGATTGATTTTAAGTTTGTAATAGGTGATGCGATGATTACAATGGCGGCATGCTCGTTTGCCACTAAAATATTTACAAGCAAAATGGTTTCGATTATTCGTGAGGACGAAAAGACGCTGACAGATAATGAATAAATGTATTTTATATGCTGTAAATTACAATAATTTAATTACAATATTTGAAAAGTGAGGTTATACTTATGAACGAACAAAAGATTGCAATTATGGTCGATTCGGGAACGGACGTTCCTCCGAATTATCGCAAAAAGTACGGTATTTACTGGCTGCCGCTGATGATCAATTATTCCGACCGTCAGTGCCTTGACGGTATCGACATAACGCCCAGAGAAATGTACGATCTGCTTCCTGTCGAGATACCCAAGACATCTCTGCCGGACGGCGGCGCGATAGTTGATATGTTTGACCGCATTAAAGCTGACGGATACGAGAAGGTTCTGGCTGTCACAATATCTTCGGGACTCAGCGGCACTTACAATATGGTAAGGCTTATGGCGGAGGAGTACAAGGGCTTGGAAATATATGTGCTGGACAGCAAAAATATTTCTATAGGCGCGGGTATGCTTGCCATAAGAGCTGCTCAGATGGTGAATGATGACGGCATGAGCTGGGAAAACCTGATTATGAAAATTCCGCGCGAGGTGGGCAAATCAAAGGTTTTTTTCTGCGTCGATACACTCAAATATCTGCAAAAGGGAGGGCGAATCGGGCTTGTTACTGCGATGATCGGCAGCTCGCTCAATCTCAAGCCGATTATTTCCTGTAACGCCGATGGAATTTATTACACAGTTGCCAAGGCAATTGGACGCGCGCGCTCAATTCAGAAAATAATTGATTTGGCTGCTGATTTTGCCTCCAAAGCCGAACGCGCGGAGCTTGCTATTATGAACGGCTGTGCTGAAACCGAAGCATTGGCGGCTCGCAAAAAGGCGGAAGGAATGATAGTAAACGGTGTATTTACCGTGGCAGGACAAATAGGCGCGGCGCTCGGAGTTCATACGGGTCCCGGCCTCATTGGAATAGGGGTTTTTCAGAGATAAAACCTGACGTTTGAGATGGGTTTATTGCATATATACTGAGGTGTAATGCTAGCTTATGTGAGTTAAGGATACAAATTAAATGTTTAAAGTATATTTACAAAATATCATTAAAATATCACATTTTATGTGTTAAGATTAAAACAATAAGTGATGGGAATGATAAAAGATGAAAAATTTTAAAATCCCACGCGAGCAGCTTAAAATTTTACTGCCCAATCGCGGTCTTTGCATGGCGCCCGATACTATACTGGTTGAGGGACTGCCTGTCGGTCTTATTTACCGAGTGATGCCTTCTACCATGCATGACAGCGGCTGGCGGCTGTTTGCCGGTGTTGAGAGCGAGCAATATCTGTCTAATTTCAGATGCAACGGTATATATGATCTTAATACGGTGGTCAATTATTGCCCCGAGATTATCTCTTTGCTTGACGCTCCTCCTTATACGGCATTTTGCAAGAATGCGGACGGTGAGTGGATAAATATTTCACGCGATGTTAACTGGCTTCAGTGGGCGTGATGCATGCGCTCTGTCCGGCACATAAGCTTAGCCTTTTTCCGCAAATTTATGCCATGTTTTCGCAAGGTTCAATTGGCGGAATATATATAAACCCTCCTCTCAATAACAGAAATAAGCCGATATGCTTCAAAATAGCATATCGGCTTATTTCTGTTTTAATACTACTCTCCAATCAAAATCAGACAAATCTTTGTTTTCTTTCAATTGGAGAGTATTATCAAAGTCTAAACATAAGTTTTTAATTAGGAGTTGGCTTCGATGTATTTAACCAAAGCACCAACGGTTGTCAGATTTTCAACTTCAGATTCGTCAACCTGAATGTCGAACTCATCACCCAGAGTCATCATCAGCTCCATAATATCGAGAGAATCTGCACCGAGGTCATCCTGAATGTCAGATTCCATTGTGATGGAGTCCTCCTCAACATCGAACTGATCAGCCAATATAGCCTTAACCTTTTCAAATACCACAAAAGCACCCCCCTTGAGGATAATTGAGGTCTCAAGAGAATTCTGTTGAATTTTACCTGAAAATGTGCTAATATTATCTAAGCACATCCGCTGTGCAGTCAACAGCCTTGAGCCACTAATAAGATATTATTAGCTATCAGGCGATTTGTCAACATCTTTATTAAATTTTATTATATATTTTTTAAAAAAAGACAGGAGAGTAATCGCATGAACACAAAAAAATTTGCCGTGATCGGTCATCCTCTGGGGCATACAATGTCCCCGTTCATCCACACCGAGCTTTTCAGACTCAACGGTATCGACGCCGAATATTCGGTAGTTGACATAGACCCGAGTGAATTTGATACCGAAATTCCCGAGCTGATTTCCACTCTTGACGGTTTCAATGTTACCATTCCCTACAAATCGGCAGTTATTCCTTTTATGAATTCCATCGAGGGCGAAGCAAAAGAATACGGCTCGGTCAATACCGTGAGAAGCAGCGACAAGACAGGACGCACCACCGACCCCACAGGCTTCCTGCGCGCGCTGGCGGCGGCGGATATTGAGCTGGGCGGCAAGGTTGCGATTCTGGGCGCGGGCGGAGTTTGCCGGGTGTTTTCGGGAGAAGCGGCGAGAGCGGGCTGCGATATAACCTTTGGTGTGCTGGAGAGCGATATTCAGGCGGCGGAGAGCATCAAAGCGGATGTTCTGAGGCATCACCCGGAGGTTAAGATGAGTATAGTCAAAATCACCGAGCTGAGCGGCGAATTCGACCTTTTGGTAAATGCAACTCCCGTGGGTATGTATCCACGTGTGGACGCAATGCCTGTGCCGTCCGAGCTTCTCAGCCACTGCAAGGCCGTGTTTGACGCGGTTTATAATCCCGAAAATACAGCGCTGCTTAAGGCGGCGAGAGCGGCAGGCTGTAAGGCGCAGGGCGGTATGCCCATGCTGGTATGGCAGGCGGCGGCGGCTCAGGAAATATGGCTGGATGTAAACTTTAATAAGGCTGATATAGAGAATGTGATTGTAAAAGCAACAGCATATATGAACGAGCATTTTACTAAATAATGCTGTAAATGATAATTTAACTGCGTAACGTCCACTCGCAAATCTTCGATTTTCTCGTTAGTTTTTTAGGGGCTTCGCATTTTTCCTATTGCAAGTTTTTCTTGCACTTTAGCTTTGTGGTGGCTTTGCCCCCACACCCCCACCAA
>JAQXFQ010000098.1 GCA_029005175.1 Bacillota bacterium | reverse complement strand
TATGATTTGCAATATTGATTTTAAAAAGGTCTTAGAGGCTCATCTTGACACAAACGCCGACATTACCGTAGTTTATAAACGCGGCATAATGCCTGAGGATCTTATCGAACCGGTGCTGCTGGAATTAAACAATAACGGCAGAGTGACCGACATAATAACCGGTCTGAAGCGCGATGAAGAATGCAGCTGGAGCATGGGTATTTACGTGATGAAAAAAGCGTTCCTGCAAAAGACAATCAGCGAGGCTGTGAGCAGAAACCGCAGCAACTTCATCCGTGATATTCTGCAGCTCGGTGCGCTGGAAAGCAAGATTTACGGCTATAAGTTTGAAGGCTATGTGGGTGCGTTGGAGTCTATGCAGTCTTACTTTGACGTAAACATGGATTTGATGAATATTGAGGTTCTCAACGATCTCTTTAATCCCATGCGCCCGATTTATACAAAGGTTCGTGATGAAACCCCGGCAAGATACGGCCTTGGCTCAGTGGTGACCAATTCCATAATCGCAGACGGCTGTGTAATTGAGGGCGAGGTTGAAAACTGTGTGCTTTTCCGCGGAGTTCATGTAGGCAAGGGCGCAAAGCTTTCAAACTGCATCATTATGCAGGATACGGTTATCGGTGACAACACAGTTCTCAACTATGTGATCAGCGACAAGGATGTAGTATTCAACGAGGGTAAAGCTATGATGGGTGTTGCAACCTATCCGGTGTACATCTCCAAAGGAAGTGTGGTTTAATTCATACGTTCCTGCGCAGTTGAATTAAATAAAGGAATTTGTGAATCTGCGTCGGGTTTTTTAGCCTGACGCGGTGGGGATTGCCGATTTTTAATAAAAATTGCAATCAGATATAGCTTTTATACTGATATTCAATTAAAAGTGTACAAAAAAATCGAGCGAAAAACTTGCGTATATGGTTTTTTGCGAAGATTTTTTTGTCTACACTTTATTGAAGATTAGTATTAAATCGGCAAAAAACTCAGTAAGGAATGGTCTAAATATGAAGGTTTTATATGTAACGAGTGAAGCAACTCCGTTTGCATCGTCAGGCGGACTGGCGGAGGTTTCCAGCAGTCTGCCGTATGCAATGCGCCAAAGACTGGTGACCTGCCGAGTGGTGCTGCCGCTGTACGAGGCGGTTCCGCAGGAGTTAAGAGAAAATATGAAGTTTGTCACCAGCCTTTCTGTTCCCGTGGCTTGGAGAAGACAGTATTGTGGTGTTTTCGAGGCTAGATACAGAGGAGTGACGTACTATCTCATCGACAATCAATATTATTTCAAGCGCAAGGGTCTTTACGGACATTACGATGATGCAGAGAGATTTGCATTTTTCTCTCGCGCCGTGCTTGAAATGCTGCCGCATATTGACTACAAGCCGGACATAGTGCATGCAAATGACTGGCAGACTGCGCTTGTACCGATTTACTATGATTTGTTTTACTCCAAAAATGAGTGGTATTACGGCACAAAAACAGTGTATACTATTCACAATATACAGTGCCAGGGCAAATATAGTCTGGAGCTTTCCGAGGAAGTGTTTGGTATTTCCGGGGCAGACAAGCGGCTGATAGAATTTGACGGATGCATCAATCTGATGAAGGGCGCTATAGAAACTGCCAACAAGGTCACTACTGTCAGCCAGACATATGCGCAGGAAATCCGCGACCCGTGGTTCTCTTGCGGACTTGACCCGATTCTGCGCGAGCGCTCATGGAAAATTCAGGGTATTATCAACGGACTGGATAATCGCTCCTATGACCCTGTGTCAGATGCTATGCTTTACGAGCAGTACGATGTTGACACCTTTAAACAGGGTAAAGCGACGAACAAGCGTGAGCTTCAAAGAAGACTTTATCTTCCTGAGCGCGCCGATGTCCCCATGATAGGCATGGTTACAAGGATGGTTTCAAATAAGGGTATCGAGCTGCTCCGTGATGTTATGGACGAGCTGCTTCAGTACAGCGACGTGCAGTTTGTAATACTTGGTTCCGGCGATTGGGAATATGAAACCTATTTCAAGGATCTGCAGGAGAAATTCAAGGGTAAATTTGTCGCTTGTTTTGGATTTGTGCCCGAGCTGGCGCATAAGATTTATGCCGCAAGCGATATATTCCTGATGCCCTCTAAAAGTGAGCCGTGCGGCACTTCACAGATGATAGCGTTGCGCTACGGTTCAATTCCTGTTGTACGCGAAACAGGCGGTCTGCGCGATACCGTGTTTGACAGTCAGGACGGCTATGGCAATGGATTTACATTCAAAAGCTACAACAGTCGTGACATGATAAACGCTGTTTATCGTGCAATCGGCGGATATTCCAATCATGACGGCTGGAATATTTTGGTTGAACGGGCGATGAACTGTGACAACAGCTGGAACAAGAGCGCAAAGCAGTATATTAATATGTACAAAGAAATTTTGAACGCCGATTAGGGCTTGTTTTAAAAATGTACAACGCACACAGCGGTATTTTGCCGATTTTTCTTGAAATACGACAGTATTAGTGTGTACTGCGAAAAATCGACTGCATACCGCAGAAAAATCCCTCGCTTTTGTGCATATTCCCATTTTTCAAACAAGCCATAGCAAAAACAAGCCGTGAGTCCTTTAAAAACTCACGGCTTGTTTTCAATAAAAAAATTATTTTCCGTTAAAATTCATGGCCTTTTCGGCACTTCTTATTAAATTCATAAGCGAAGATGCAAAAAGCGGATATTCTGTATTCAGGCTCTCAAATGACATGCGAAGTTCTTCAACATCTGATACACTTTTCATACCGTCAATACGCTTGCCGCTTGCCAGTGCCGAAATATTGTCTTCGATGATGCTCAGCGCGGCATCGGAGAAGCCGCGGAAGTAATTTTCTGATACAGAAAAGAAACCCGAGGGATTGTCGGGATTGGCAGAGTATAGAATTCTAAAAACCTTGTAGACAGAAATCATCTGATAAAGTGAGATTTGAGTGGTAAGATCGGAGTTGTCTAATCTTTGCAAAAGATCAAAAAGTATGTTGAGCGAGTTTGCAATGAGCTTTTTATTTAAAATCGGAACAGTGGAGCCGCGAAGAAGCTTGTCCGATGATGTATCAGGCTCAGGAATGTCATTTACAGTAAGTCTTGCACCGTTTCGGTCGGAGGTGCGTCCCAAAAGATAATCACATGACACGCCGTAGAAATCAGCTACTTTAATCAGAAAATCAAGGCCGCACTCGCGAGCGCCTCGTTCATAATGAGAGAGCAGAGCCTGTGAAATATTAAGTGCGTCAGCCGCCTGCTTCTGAGTAAGCTTGCGTTCATTTCTGAGCAAAGTAATTATTCGTGGAAAGCTGTCATTCACCGCAAATTTCACCTCAACCTTTGACAAAAAATTGGCACTGTAATTTATGTAATGCTTGATAATATCATTAATCAGCGTTATAATATTATAGCAGAGACACTAGTGAATATTAATACCGAATACCATATATATTAACATAAACAAACAGTCATTTCAAGAGTAATTTATAACAATTTGTCATTTGGAGGCAGTTTTATGAAAACTTACCAAATTCACTTTATCAGACATGGCATAACTGACGGAAATATGAATGGTCAATATATAGGAAGCAGTAATCCTCCGCTTAATGAAGTGGGCATAGATCAAATAAAATATCTCGATGCAAATTACATATACCCGGGTGCCGCAGCATACTTTACCAGTCCGCTGGATCGATGCCGCCAGACGTTGGAGCTGATATATCCAAACGCTAAACCTATAGTTATTGACGCATTCCGCGAGTGTGATTTCGGCGAATTTGAAGGGCTGACAGCGGAGGATCTCAAAGACAGCAAGGATTTTTCCGAGTGGCTGGCATCCGACGGACAGACTGCGCCGCCAAACGGAGAATCAGGCGCGGTGTTTGGTCATAGAGTGTGTCAGGCCTTTGAGAGGATAGTGGAGGCGTTGATGAAAACCGGCACTCCTTCGGCGGTAGTTGTGGCGCACGGCGGCACGATTATGACTATTCTGGCGCAGTACGGACTGCCGGAAGCGAGCATGGCGGAGTGGGCGATGCAGCCGGGCTGCGGCTACTCGGTGAGAATACATCCGCAGATGTGGACCTCGGGAAGAATGATGGAGGTTTATCAGCAGCTGCCATTGCCCAAAGAGGATGAAGATGGCGAATCTGACGGATATTATGAAGAGGCTTATCTGCTGGATGTGGATAATAAATCTGATAATATAGATGAAAAGGAGAGCGAAGAATAATGAAAAAATTGATTTTAGTCACATCGCCGCCCGCATGCGGCAAAACTTACATTTCAAAGAAGCTGGCGGAAAATCTGAAGCATGTCGTATATCTCGACAAGGACACACTTATCTGCCTGTCGAAGAAAATATTCGAGGTAGCGGGAGAGGAATACAACCGCAGCTCGGAGTTTTTTGAGAAAAACATACGCGACGCAGAGTATGAAGCAATCATTGCGCTGGCTATGGAAGCATTGGAATACGATGACATCGTGCTTATCAATGCGCCGTTTACCCGAGAAATCCGCGATAAAGCCTACATCGACAAGCTGCGCGCCACACTCGCCGGCAAGAATGCGCGACTGGTGATAATCTGGGTTAATACCGACGTAGAGGTATGCCATCAGCGCATGATAGCGCGCAATTCCGACCGTGATAAATGGAAGCTGGAGCATTGGGACGAGTATATAGCCGGCTGTAATTTCAACCCGCCGACTGCACTGGATGATCCGAATATTGCGGACGATCTGCTTATTTTTAACAATTCATCCGATAAGGAATTCAAGACGTCTATGAAAAAAATCGTGAAGATTTTGGAGAAAAAATAAAAAATGCAGCTTACCGAAAGCTGAAATTCAGTAAGCTGCTTTTAATGCAAGTTATATTTTGTTGAGTTAGGCTAAATACTTGCTGACCTTTGTCAGAAAATCTGCGGCTTCTTCTTCAGTGGCATGAATACCGATGGTGACTTCGCTGTCGAGGTCAAGACCGAATACGGCGAGAATTGATTTTGCGTCAACCACATATCTGCCGGCCATGAGGTCGATGTCGAAGCCTTGGCTCATTGTGAGGTTGACAAAGTCTTTTATTTCGTTTACTGATGAAAACTTAATGCTGCGTTTAATCATGGTGAATTACTCCCTTTCATAAATAGCAAATGGAATAGGCGTGTAAATCTATGTCAAAGTCTCAGAAAAGCAATCAGAAGCTGCAGGATATTTCCTGAGTTTCCTGTATTTTCCAAAGGCTGAGTTCATTATAGTTTCATGTTAATGTTTTGTCAATGTGCAATCATACAAACATCTGACAGACGTCTCAAAATAATCTATTAAAAATATTTAAATAATTAAATTGACTGACATTGTAAAGGATGATAATTAATATGGAAAGACGCGATAAAATCAACTATTACCTTGACCTTGCCGAGATGGTTTCGCACCGCAGCACATGCCTGAGGCGGCATTACGGCGCTGTCATAGTTAAAAATGACGAGGTTATCTCCACAGGCTATGTCGGTGCGCCGAGGGGCAGGCAGAATTGTTCGGATATAGGCCGCTGCATACGCGAGGAAATGAATATTCCGCGCGGCGAGAGATACGAGCTGTGCCGCAGCGTTCACGCGGAGCAGAACGCGATTATCAGCGCCTCCCGCAACGAGATGATAGGCAGTTCCCTCTTTTTGGCGGGAACTGATGTTAAGACCGGCAAGTATATTGAAAATTCCAACAGCTGCTCAATGTGCAAGAGAATGATTATCAATGCAGGTATTGAAAAGGTTTATATCAGGGACAGCAAGGACGCTTACCGTGTGATTGAGGTGCAGTCGTGGATAGACAACGATGAGTCGCTCGAAGGCAAAATGGGCTATTGAGCGGATTTGCAGGTGTAAAAGTAACTTTCAATTGGACAATTGAGAAGTTTTGAGTAAAAATATGCTAATAATGTAAATATGCTGTTGACAAACGGCGGCGATTATCTTATAATACAAAACAAGCTGAACGTCACATGTCAATCTTAGCGGTTCATATGAATGCCTGTCTGTTGCGGTCATATGATTATATTGTGCCCAACAAGCTTCATTTGTCACTGTAACACGAACACGATTGCAACTCGTGTGATTTTGCGGATTAGCATGCGACTTTTTTCAGACTATAGGTATCACAGGAGGTTATTATGAAAATCACAGGACTAACTGACGCTGAAGTTGCCGAATCAAAAGAAAAATACGGCGACAACAGTATGACAGAGCAGCAGGGCGAAACATTTATGCAAAAGCTGCTCGGAAACTTTAAGGATCCGATGATCAAGATTCTTTGTTTCGCACTTCTTATCAATGTTGTACTTGCGGTGCTGAAATATGCCGAGTTTTACGAGCCTGTCGGCATTGCAGTTGCCATTCTTCTCTCTACGCTGGTTTCCACTTATTCCGAGTACAACAATGAAAACGCATTCAAGAAGCTTCAGGAGGAAGCTTCCAGAATCATGTGCAAGGTCTACCGCAACGGCGAAATCACCGAGGTTTCCATCAACGATTTGGTTGTGGGCGACTGCATTCTTCTCCAGTCGGGCGACAAAATTCCCGCCGACGGTCTGCTGATTGATGGTGAAATCAAGGTTGACCAGTCGGTGCTCAACGGCGAAAGTAAGGAAGCGCGCAAAAACGCTGTCCCCGAAAATTATGTCGAGCCCGACGAGCCGATGGACTTCCTCAATGAATACAAGGTATTCAGAGGCTCAGTAGTCTGCTCAGGCAACGGTGTAATGAAAGTAACGGTTGTCGGTGACAATTCCGTTTACGGCAAGATCGCCAGCGAATTGCAGGCAGGCGACGACCGCGAATCTCCGCTCAAGGTCAAGCTGGCAAAGCTGGCCAACGGCATCAGCAAGTTCGGCTACATCGGCGGCGGCTTGATTGCTGTTGCATATCTCGTACAAAGCTTCTTTGTTGCCAATCATTTCAACGGTGCGGAAATCGCCGCATACTTCTCCAATGCAGGCGATGTTATACATGATACAATCAACGCCATAATGCTCGCCGTAATCATCATAGTTATGGCGGTTCCCGAGGGACTTCCGCTCATGGTTGCGCTGGTTTCGGCTATGAACATGAACAAGATGCTCAAGGATAACGTGCTTGTGCGTAAGATTGTGGGTATCGAAACAGCCGGCAGCCTTAACCTGCTTTTCAGCGATAAGACAGGTACTATCACAAAGGGCAAGCTGGAAGTTGTTACATTTATTGACGGCGATTTGGAAGAATACAAGACTATTGACGAAATTCCGGGCGAGCTGAATAATCTCATCACCCTCAGCATAAAGAACAACACCGATTCCGTAATTTCGGGTCAGGGCGAAAATATGAAGATTGTAGGCGGCAACGCGACAGAGCGCGCAGTTCTCGGATTTGCCGCTCACACAGACAAGTCATTCAACGCCCCCAAGGTCAGCTCCATTCCGTTCAACAGCACGAATAAATACTCCGCTTCCACCGTTGAGGGGGATTACAATATCACTCTCATCAAGGGCGCGCCTGAAAAGATGCTCAAGAAGTGCAAGTATTATTATGATAAAGACGGCAATAAGAAGCCCATGGCTAATGCCGACGTTATCAATGCGAAAATGGATGAGCTTGCGGTTCGCGCTATCCGCGTGCTTGCATTCGCCACGTCAGAGAGCGTAATCAGCGACAACAATCTCCCGGAGGACGAGTGGACGCTGGTGGGCTTCGTGGGAATCCGCGACGAGGTTCGCCCTGAGTCTATCAAGGCTATCAAGGAAGTTAAGCGCGCAGGCGTACAGGTCGTTATGATTACAGGCGACCGCAAGGAAACTGCCGTTGCTATCGCTAAGGACGCAGGTATCCTCAAGAAGGAAACGGATTTGGTCTATACCTCCGATGAGCTTGCAGGCATGTCCGACGACGAAATCAAGAAGGTGCTCAAGAGAATCCGCGTTATTGCCCGTGCGCTGCCGACGGATAAGAGCAGACTTGTCCGCCTCGGTCAGGAGATGAACCTGGTTGTGGGTATGACAGGCGACGGCGTAAACGACTCCCCCGCGCTGAAAAAGGCAGACGTCGGTTTTGCTATGGGCGGCGGTACAGAGGTTGCCAAGGAAGCAGGCGATATAGTCATTCTCGACGATAACTTCCTGTCAATTGATAAAGCCATACTCTATGGCCGTACAATTTACAACAGTATAAGAAAATTCATTGTATTCCAGCTCACAATCAATGTTTCGGCGGTTCTGATTTCCTTTATCTGCCCGCTTCTGCAGATGCCAAACCCACTTTCTATCACACAGATTCTGTGGATAAACCTTGTAATGGATACCTTGGCGGCGCTTGCGTTCGGCGGTGAACCCGCACTCAAGAAGTTCATGAAGGAAAAACCGAAGAGACGCGACGAGAGCATTATCAGCAAGCCTATGTGGTCGTCGATAATAGTTGGTGCTGCATATACCGTAATCATGAGCCTTGTGCTGCTCACGATTGGTCTGACATGGTTCGACGGCGACAAAAATGCCGAGCTTACAGGATATTTCGCGTTCTTCATCTTTACCGCGATATTCAATGCATTCAATGCCCGTACAGATGAACTCAATCTCTTTGACAATATTACGCGCAACAAGAACTTCCTTAAGATTATGGCTTTGATTGCGGTAGTGCAGGTGACCCTCACATATATCGGCGGAGATATATTCCACTGCTACGGTTTGTCACTCAGCCAGTGGGGAATTGTGCTCCTGCTCGCATTTATGATTATCCCGATGGATCTCATAAGAAAGTGCATTGTCAAGACACTTACAACTGATGACGTCAAGGCAAAGGCTCCTTCCGATAAACAATAATAAGAAATAACGGCGCAATATAGAAAGCAGCACATGTCGTTCCTGATTGAGATATGTGCTGCTTTTGTGTATTTGCACAGGCGGTTAAATTCGGGGAAAGCATTGCTATTGACATTAATCAGTGAAATATGTTATAATAGTTGAAAAATAAACTATTGTTTTTGTCTATGCAGTAAATTATTGTATATAATTGTTGAATTGAATTTTTATTTTGGATAACATTCTGCGGTCAAAAATAATATCAAAAATCACATTATAAGGACGGTTGGTCAGGTATGGAGAACAAAGATATTAATATGCACGATGACATTGTGTCAATTGCAAATGATGTTACATTACATTCATACAACATAAGTAAATTGGGCGTTCAGCAGTTGTTTCACAAAATGACGGTTCCGGATTATGTTGCGCTGCGTATGCTCCTGAAAACCGTAAACGATGCGAATGGGGAAAATAAGATATATCTTGAGGAAATTGCGGATATGCTCAAGCTGCCTATGGGGCAGGTTTCAAGGCTGGTGCGCACGCTGCAGGAGCGCGGTCTGGTCAAATGGAAGCACGACGGGAACGGCGAGGACGGAACCTATGTTCAGATAACTGATAAAGGTGTCAGTTCAGCAATAGAACAGCAGGAAATGCTGCACGATTTTTATTCCGGTGTTATAGATAAATTCGGCAGAGAGCGGTTTGTTTCGCTCTTTGAGCAGCTCAAAGAATTGGAAGAAATAATGGATTCTGAAATTAAGAAAAGTGAAAAATAAGGAGTTAGTTAAATGACAGATAATAAACTTGATTTGTATACATTGAGCAAGAAGGATATGTGTGTTGAAAATGACACCATTTCCGACAGGCTTTTCAGAGAGTACGGCGTAAACCGCGGTCTGCGCGATGAAAACGGCAAGGGAGTTCTGGCCGGACTCACTCGCATTTCCAAAATAGTATCCTTTAAAAATATCGACGGCGAGGTTCGCCCTTGTGACGGCGAGTTGTGGTATCGCGGCTACAACGTCAGAGATCTGATAAAAGAACTCGGCGAAGACGAATTCGGCTTTGAAAAAACCGCATACCTTTTGCTCTTCGGTGAGAAGCCGGATGCAAAGGACGAGGCGGATTTCTGCGAAATGCTGGGAAGCTGCAAAACTCTCCCTGCCAACTTCACACGCAACGTAATTATGGAGGCTCCCTCCAAGGACATCATGAATTCTATGACGCGCAGCATACTCACGCTCGCCTCTTATGATGAGAAAGTAAATGACAACAGCCTCGAAAACTGCATCAGACAGTGCATGGAGCTTATCGCGGTTTTTCCGATGCTGGCGGTCTACGGCTACCACGCATATAATCACTATGAGAATGACGCCAGCATGTATATTCACCGACCGCTGCCCGAGCTTTCCACAGCCGAAAATATACTGCGTATGCTCCGCCCTGACAGCAAGTATACTAAGCTTGAGGCTAAGGTTCTTGACGTTGTGCTTATGCTGCATATGGAGCACGGCGGCGGCAATAACTCGACCTTCACTACCCGTGTGGTAACGTCGTCAGGCTCAGATACCTACTCATCAATATCTGCGGCGATGTCTTCACTCAAGGGACCGAAGCACGGCGGCGCAAACATCAAGGTTATGGAAATGATGCAGGACATAAGAGCGCATGTTTCCGATCGCACCGACCGCGAGGAGGTTCGCGCCTATCTCGCAAAAATTCTCGACGGACAGGCCTTTGACGGCAAGGGGCTGATTTACGGCATGGGTCACGCGGTTTATTCCGTATCCGACCCGAGAGAGCGCATACTCAAGGCGTACGTTGAGAAGCTTGCCGCCGATAAGCATGAGTATGAAAACATCACGCTTTACAATATAATCGAAGAAGAAGCGCCTAAGCTTATTGCCGAAAAACGCCGCATATTTAAGGGCGTAAGTCCTAACGTGGATTTCTACAGCGGCTTTGTCTATGAGATGCTCGGCATTCCCGTGGAGCTTTATACTCCGCTTTTCGCCATAGCTAGGATAGTAGGCTGGAGTGCCCACAGAATAGAAGAAATAATCGGCATGAATAAAATCATTCGCCCAGCTTATATGAGCGTGATGAAAGAAAAAAGTAATAATTAAAGCTTGCCCGATGTTGCATTTTCGCGCAGATGAGAGTATAATAACATCAGTATTTCCCGATTGCAATGAATGACGCTACGGAAAGGATTTGATGTATTATGGCGATCAGCTTACTTAAAAAACAGCGGATAAATCTCTCGTCTGCCGATAATAAGGTAAAAGGTGTAATTGTCGGGCTGGGCTGGGACAGCTCAAATCTCGGCAGCACTGCGCCCGGTGACGCGCAGATAGACTGTGATTTGTCGGCGATTCTCTGCGGATTTGACAACAAGGCGTGTGAAGTGATATATTTTGACCGTCGGAGAAACTCTAATGATTCTATAGTTTACACAGGCGACAATCGCACCGGCTTCGGAGACGGCGATGACGAAAAAATATATATAAACTTCGCCAAGCTGCCGCCTGACATAAGCAAAATCGTACTCGCGGCGAATATTTACGATGCCCGTGCCAAACGGCAGCATTTCGGTATGATAAATAATGCTTATGCCAAGGTGACTGATTGGAAAACAGGCATTGAAATCTGCAGGTATAACCTGACGGATAATTACAGCAATATGACCGGAATAATCATTGCTGAGATAGTAAAATTCAGCGGAGGCTGGGACTTTATAGCAAGCGGTCGGGCAATACCCGAAGCAAGCAGGCTTCAGTCTATTGTCAGGCTTTATGAGTAAAACGGCAAAATGGGGGTCGGATTTATGGGTTTCTTTTCATCCAAAAAAGAGCTTGAACCTAACGCAGAATATATTTGCGCAGAGCTGAGCTGGGATATATTTGACAATAAAGCTTTCGATTTGGACATTTCCGCTTTTCTTTTGAATAAAAACGGCAAGGTTTGCAGCGACAACGATTTTGTATTTTACAACAACGGCTTTTCAGATTTCGGCGCAGTATCTTACGGCGGTGACAATCGCACGGGTGAGGGTGACGGTGCAGATGAGAATATTATGATTCGTCTGAAAAAGGTGCCGGGTGAAATCGAAAAAATTGTGCTGTGTGTATCTGTCAGCGACAGTAATGCTTCGTGTACATTTCATAATGTAAAAAACGCCTGCTTTAAGCTAAATGAAGTTCCAAGCGAATACGACAAGGACGGCAAGGTTCTTGCTTCGCTTGACCTCACGCAAAGTAATGCGTCAAGCGCCTGCCTTATTGCGTGTGAATTGACCCGAAGCGGTAATTCGTGGTTGCTTGCACTGCCGTGCGAAAATGTGCGCGGCGGTTTGCCGGAGCTTTGCGAAAGATTCGGCTTGGAAGTAGAATAAAAATTAATCCTGTATCATTTAACGCAAATTTAACTGATACAGGATTTTTTGTTATGATCGTGGATTTTTCAATCATTATTTTAGATTTACAAGTGAAAAAATGTATAAATCAAATTTCATCTGTTATTTTAAGTAAAAAACGGAGAATTTCAGATATTTTATTTTTTTGTGATGGTGAAAGTTTGCTTATCTGTAAAATTAGTTCTTGCTTTTTTTCATTGTTATCATCTTGACCAAAGAGAATATAATCAGTCGATATATTTAGTGCCGAAGAAATTGCCGCAAGAATGGCAATAGACATGGTTTTACTGCCGCGCTCTATCTCATAGATATAGTGAGTAGTTATATTAACCTGCTCCGCCAATCGTTCTTGTGTTAATCCGTTTGCAAGTCTCTCTCGCTTTATTCTCTGTCCGATTTCCTGCAAGTTAATAGGATTTCTCATAGTTGGGATCTCCTCTTTTTGTTTATTTTATCTATTTATAATATCCCCGAAAACAACTTTTTTCTACGAACTATAGATATATTAGATATTGCTATCAGATATATTAAGTGCTATAATAAAAAAGCACAAAATACGAATGCTTGTAATATTAAGAGTTAATAAGGGTGGTTAAATTATGGTTATGTTTATTTTAGGCACGTTTGTTGGAGGCATCATTGGAGTTTTATTTATGGCATTTTGCAACGCCAGATCGAAGGCAGATGATAAAATGGAAGAATTAATGAAAGAAAGAGAAAATAGCAAGAACAAACAGTAACAATGGGTGTGGCTTGTAGGCAGGGGTATATTGTGGTCGGAATCGGAAAAAATAATACAATCCAATATTTATAAGGGCGGTTGTATATATGAGTTCCATATGGCTTGATTCGTGTGAGATAGGCGAGAGGGAATGTCTGCGCGGCGATATTGAAGTTGATACGGCAGTTATAGGTGCGGGCATGGCGGGAATATTGACAGCGCATGCGCTGCAGAATTGCGGCAGGCAGGTTGCGGTGCTTGAGGCGAGCCGCATAGCGAGCGGACAGACCCGAAACACCACAGCGAAAATAACGATTCAGCACGGCTTGATTTATCACAAGCTGCTGTCGCGTTTCGGTAAGCAGACGGCGGCGGATTACGCAGAGGTAAATCAATGTGCGATTGACGAATACCGCAGAATAATTGAGCGAGAGAATATTGACTGCGATTTCGAGGAAAAATGCAGCTATATTTACTCGCAAAATTCCGAGAGTCTCAAGAAAGAAAGGCGAGCGGCACTTGAGCTGAAACTGCCTGCAGAATTTGTAAGAGATATTCCTGTTAATATTCCCTGCTGCGGTGCAATTAAATTCAAAAATCAGGCGCAGTTTAATCCCATGAAATTTATCCGAGCTGTATCTGAACACCTGACCATATACGAAAACACTGCCGTCCGCGCAGTCAAGGGCAGTGTGCTGATAACCAACCGCGGCAATGTCAGGGCGAAGAATATCGTTTTCGCCTGTCACTATCCGTTTGTGAATTTTCCCGGACTGTATTTTGCGCGCATGCATCAGGAGCGGTCGTATGTAATTGCTCTGGAGTACGCAAAGCCGGTTGACGGCATGATTATGGGCGATGAAATCGGAACATATTCAGTCAGAAATTACGGCAAGCTGCTGCTTTTTGGCGGTGAGGGGCATCGCACGGGTGAGAATACCGACGGCGGCTGCTACGAAAGGCTTCGCGCCAAGGCGAGTGAGCTGTTTCCGGGCAGTCGCGAAGTCGCCCACTGGTCGGCTCAGGACTGTATTACGGCAGACGGAGTGCCGTACATCGGGCGGTATTCGTCGGGAAAGCCGAATTGGTATGTGGCTTCGGGCTTCGGAAAGTGGGGAATGACGTGCTCAATGGTTTCGGCAATGATACTTCGCGACATGATATGCGGAGTAAAAAACAAGTATGCTTATATGTTTACACCGAGCCGATTTTCAGCAAAGGATGTGCCGCAGATTGCATTTGAGAGCGGTCACGCCGTCAAGGGACTGACGCGGCAGATTTTCAGTGTTCCGAGCGAAGCAGTCAGTGCAATTAAGCCGGGGCACGGGGGAGTTGTTTCGCTGAGGGGCAGGAAATCAGGAGTTTACAAAGATGAAAGCGGCAAAATTCACGCCGTTGATATACGCTGTCCGCATTTAGGCTGTCAGCTTGAATGGAATCCCGATGAATTGAGCTGGGACTGCCCCTGCCACGGTTCGAGGTTTGACTTTAATGGAAATTTGCTCGATAATCCCGCGCAGAACAATTTGAATCACAAAAAATAATTCGTTGCTTTTATTTGCTTTCACATAAAATTGACAAAGTTTGAGATATATGGTATCCTAAAAGTATCAGTAAATTGATTATTATTGCTTAAAAGAGGGTGCCAGAAATGGATAATAAAATAGAAATAACAGGCGTATACAGCGATGTTATTAATTTTGCCATGCAGCAAAATCATGTGCCTGTTGTCAGGCAGTTGTATATTAAAAATATCGGCACGGAAGAGTTAAAGGATCTGAATGTGACAATATCCTCCGACCCGTTTTTCTTTGAAGATTGGACAAAGGAGATTGCGCTGCTTCAGCCTGACCAGATGATTGAATTAAGTCCAATAAGTCTGCATTTGTCAGTTTCGTATCTTTACGGACTTACCGAGAGAATCAACGGAGCTATGTTTGTTACGGTGAAGTGCGGTGATGAGGTGCTTTGCCGCGAGACTCATGAAATATCACTGCTCGCCTACGATGAGTGGAGCGGAGGAAATATAATTCCCGAAATGATAGCCGCTTTTGTCACGCCGAATCATCCGTATGTCACCGAAATAGTGAAAAACGCCGGTGTGCTGCTGCAAAAGTGGGATAACGACCCGTCGTTTACAGGCTATCAGCGTCAGAACCCCAATGCCGTTCTCAGGCAGATGGCGGCAATTTACGGTGCGCTTCAGCAGGAAAATATAGCTTATTGCATGCCGCCTGCCAGCTTTGAGGAAATAGGTCAGCGCATACGCCTTTGCGGCGCGATAAAGGAGCAGAAGCTGGGCACATGCATAGATCTGACGCTTCTTTATGCGGCATGTCTGGAATATGTGGGGCTTAATCCGCTGATTGTCATAATAAAGGGACATGCGTTTGTCGGCTGTTGGCTGGAGGACGAGTGCTTTCCGGAATGTGTGCAGGATGATCCTTCTATGCTCACTAAACGCATGGCTTCGGGGATAAATGAAATTTGCGCAGTGGAATCCACCTGCTTTGCCGCAGATAATAATGTCGGCTTTGAGGACGCGGTTTCCATCGCCAAATCGCACGTGGCAAATACAGATGATTTTCTGTTTTTTGTGGATGTCAAACGCTGCCGTGGCAGCAAAATCCGTCCCTTGCCCCTCAGAACAGCAGGCGAGGACGGTACATATCAATTCAACGCGTCCGAGCTGGAAAACAAAGTGCAGGTCACAGACGCTCCCAAGGAATTGGAGCTTACTGAGAAGCCGCAATATGCCGAGCAAATAAAATTTACCAAGCAGCAGATGTGGGAGCGCAAGCTGCTTGATCTCAGCCTGAGAAACACGCTTCTGAATTTTCGTGTTACCAAAAACTGTATTCAACTGCTGGTAAGCTCACTGTCACAGATGGAGGACGCTCTTTCGAGCGGCGAGGAATTTCAGATAATGCACTGCCCGGCTGATTTGAGGGGCGGACTTCGTGACAATAAGATTTTCGAGGCGGAAAACAACGAATCAATGCTTGACGCGCTGATGAGTACAGAGTTTGCCAACCACAGAATACGCACTCTGCTGGATGAAAGCTCGCTTGCATACGCGGTCAAATCTCTATATCGCACAGCCAAAATCAGCATGGAGGAAAACGGCGCAAACACCCTTTATCTCGCTATGGGATTTCTCAAATGGTACGAGTCCGACATCAGCGAAAAGGCGCGATATGCTCCGCTGATTCTCATTCCCATAGACATCGTGCGCAAATCGGCGCAGAAGGGTTATGTCATACGCATCCGTGACGAGGAAACTCAATTCAATGTCACTCTCCTTGAGTGGCTGCGCACGGAATTCGGTCTGACGATTACGGGACTTGACCCGCTGCCGACCGACCAAAGCGGCACAGATATAAATCTTGTTTTCAACATAGTGCGTCAGGCGGTCATGGAAAAGTCACGCTGGGATGTGGAAGAACTCGCATTTATTGGGGTGTTCTCATTCAGCCAGTTCATAATGTGGAACGACATGCGCAACCGCGTTGAGGATTTGAAGCAAAATAAGGTGGTGGCGAGCCTCATGTCAGGCGTTATGGAGTGGACGCCTGAGGACAGCTTCCCCGAAGTGCAGTCGCTTGACGAGAGCGTTTCGCCGTTGGATGTCGCCGTGCCGGTTAGCGCGGACTCATCACAGATGGCGGCGATTTGCGCTGCGGGAAAGGGAAATTCGTTCGTGCTGCACGGACCTCCCGGCACAGGCAAGTCGCAGACTATCACCAATATGATAGCCAACGCCCTTTATCAGGGAAAGTCAGTGCTGTTTATCGCCGAGAAAATGGCGGCTTTGTCCGTAGTACAGCGGCGTTTGCAGAATATAGGGCTTGCGCCGTTTTGTCTGGAGCTTCATTCCAACAAGGCGAAGAAAAAAGATGTGCTTGCTCAGCTTGAAACCACGCTGAATATCGGACGCATCAAAAATCCCGAGGAGTATGCCGAGCAGGCCGAAAGACTGCGTTCGTCCCGTGCGGAGCTGAACGAGATAATGAACGCGATTCATCAGCCGAGAGCATACGGAGGCTCGCTTTATGAGGCGATAACGCGCGCGGAGCAGTATAAGTCATGCCCTGATTGCATAGATTTTTCAACTGAGCAGATTCACAATCTGACCTCGACAAAATTCACCGAGTGGACGGATATATGCAGCGAGCTGTCGGCGTCCGCTAAAGGCTGCGGAGGCGTGCATAATCATCCGCTGAAAGAAATCGGCATCACGGAGTATTCCGCGCTGCTAAAAAATGAAGCATTGAAAGAGCTTGCCGCCATGTTGAAATCTACGGCGGAATTAAAGGCGTCAGTTGATAAGTTCGGCGCACAGCTTGGTGTGGGTGAAGTCAAGACCTACAGACAAATCGGCGCGGTAAATGAGCTGTGTATAATCCTCAGCAAAGCGGACTATCTGCCTGCCGCCATGCTCGAACGGGATGATTTGCCCATGATTTCGGACACTGTTTCCCGTGTATGCGAGGCGGGAATCCGCCGCGACGAGCTTGAAGCGGCGCTGCTCAAGGACTTTTCACCTGCAATACTTGAATTTGACGCTGTGGGCGCAAGTGTGTCGTGGAATCAGTCGCTTGAAAAGTGGTTCATTCCAAAATTGCAGATGCAGGGAAAAATTGTGAAGTCACTCAAGCGTCTTGCTCTAAATCCCAAGGCTTATGAAAAGGACAGTACGCCCAAAGTTCTTGCGCTGATAACAGAGTATCAATCTCATAACAATGTTGTAAATAAAAATTCGCAGCTTTTCACGTCGCTTTACGGAGCGGTATGGAATAACGGCAAATGCGACTGGGAGAAAATCCGCGCGGTTTACAATCATGTTGTTTCGCTTCGCAGAGCAATTTCGACCGCCGCACAGTCGGTTGAAATGCAAAATAGCGGTATCAAGCATCTTAAAGAATGCCTGTCAAACGGAATAGACGGGTACCGTGCTTGCAGCGGGGGCTTAATATGCGGAATAACGGAGAAATTTTCTTCGGTAATGGCTCATGAAACTGCTCTGACCGGGCAGTTGAATTTAAATTTGTCCGAGCTACATAATGACGGCGACTGGCTGGCTGCTTTGACTGAAATATTGACCCGGCTGAGAGAAAACATGGATGGTCTGCGCGATTGGTGCGTTTATCTGCAAATCAGAAATAAGGCTGTCGCAAGCGATTTGGATGTTGTTGTGAATGCGCTGGAAACAGGCGAAGTGAGCGAGCAAGACTTATTGAATACCTTCTATCGCAATATTTACCGTGAATGTGCTGTTGTGACGATTGCCGAGGACGCAAAGCTCTCGTCGTTTACAGGCTCGCTTTTTGAGCAGAAAATCCAGAAATTCAGGGAAGTAAGCAGCGAATTTGAAAAGCTGACGCGGCAGGAGCTTATTGCACGGCTGTCTGCAAATGTGCCTGTGATTTCCAACGGCGCGGCGGGTTCGTCGGAGATAAGCATTTTGCAGCGCGCCATACGCAGCGGTGGCAGAGGAATGTCAATACGCAAGCTGTTTGACAGCATACCCAATCTGCTCCGCAGCCTTTGCCCATGTATGCTTATGAGCCCCATTTCGGTGGCGCAGTATATCGACCCTAAGTACCCTAAATTCGACTTGGTTATTTTTGACGAGGCCTCGCAGCTTCCAACATTTGAGGCTGTCGGCGCAATCGCGCGCGGCGATAATCTGGTAGTTGTGGGCGACCCGAGGCAGCTTCCCCCGACCAGCTTCTTCACCGCGAATCACACTGATGAGGACAATCTTGAACAAGAGGATCTGGAGAGCGTGCTGGACGACTGCCTTGCTTTGTCTATGCCGCAGGAACACCTGCTGTGGCATTACCGCTCACGCCATGAGAGCCTGATTGCATTCAGCAACCATGAATATTATGAAAATAAGCTGTACACCTTCCCCTCGCCGAATGACATGGTGAGCGAGGTGAAGCACATCGCTGTGGAGGGCTGCTATGACCGCGGCAAGACCAAGCAGAACCGCGCCGAGGCCGAAGCTGTGGTTAAGGAAATTATTCGCCGCATGAAAGACCCTGTGCTGCGCAAGATGAGCATGGGCGTTGTGACATTCAGCGTGGTGCAGCAGCACCTGATTGAAGATATGCTGGAGGAAGAATTCAGCAAAAATCCCGAGCTGGACGAATTCAACAGCAATGCGTTTGAGCCGTTGTTTGTCAAAAATCTGGAAAATGTACAGGGTGACGAGCGCGATGTAATCCTCTTTTCAATCGGCTACGGTCCTGATAAGGACGGAAAGGTCGCGCTGAATTTCGGTCCACTCAACCGTGAGGGCGGCTGGCGCAGGCTTAATGTTGCCGTTTCACGAGCAAGGCGGCAGATGCTGGTGTTCTCCGTGCTTCGCCCCGAGCAGTTGGATCTCTCAAAGACGCGCTCGGCAGGTATTGCGGGGCTGAAAGCATTTTTGGAGTTTGCCATTCGCGGAAAGTCGGCGTTGGCTGCAAAGCAGGCTGACAGCGACAGCAATCACGGTATCGAAGAAGTGATTGCCGAACGTCTGCGCGGTGAGGGAATTGAGGCTCAAACCAATATCGGCTGCTCAGAATACAAAATCGACATCGGATTGGTAAACCCGGACAAGCCTGATGAATACATATTGGGAATTCTTTGCGACGGAAAAAATTACAGCGGCAGCGGTACGGCTCGCGACCGTAATATATTGCAGGAGAGCGTTCTTAAATCGCTCGGCTGGAACATTCACCGCGTCTGGTGTCTTGATTGGTGGGAAAACCCCGACAAGGAACTCACTGAGATAAAAAATGCTTTTGAAGATGTGCTGCAAAGGTCAAGGGACGCGGCACAATTGCAGGAATCAGCCGAAGAAGTTGCATCGGAAGAGCCTGATACTGTGAAAATCGAGAGCTTGGAGCGTGTGTCTGTCGAGGAATGTACTCAGACTTTGCCGACCTACGAGATATGTGTTCTTGAGCGTGAAACAGAATTGCTCGGGAATTCGGAAAAGTTCGCCAATCCTGCAATGGCGGAGCATATACGCCGACAGCTTGAACAGGTGCTGGAGGCGGAAGCACCGATAAGCCGCAGCCTGCTTTGCAAGCGAGTGCTGGAAGCCTGGGGAATTTCACGCAAGGGCGCGAGAATCGACCGAACCTTTGACGCTATTCTTTCCGATATGGATATTTCAGTCACAAATGACGGAAAAAGAATATTCTATTGGAAACCTGATCAGGATTCCTCCGAATACAGCGAGTTCAGAGTGCCGTCAGAAAACGAATCGGGCAGGCGAAGCATTGATGATATTTCATGCGAAGAAATAGCGGCGGCGGTGCGGCATATTCTGCAAACTCAGTTCAGCCTGACTGTCGAGGGACTTGTCCGCGAAGCGGCGGCACTTTTCGGATTTTCCAGATGTACCGCGCCGATGCAGGCGGTCATCAGACAGGGGATCGATCTGGCTGTTGAGCGTGGATACGCCTCAATTGAAAATGACAGAATCAGCGTTAAGGAATCTTAATACAATCCCTCGTCTGTGCTGAGCGGACGGGGGATTAATTTGCAATTTTGTTTTTAAAATATTGCAATTGACTTTTGTGGGCGGTTGTAATATAATATAGAAAATTCGTGGGAATATGTGTAATAGAAGGAGAATTTTATTTATGCTGGATATGCATTGTCATGTTTTATACGGAGTGGATGACGGAGCGAAAACAAAGGAAGAATCGCTCGATATGTTAAATGCCGCCAAAAAATGCGGAATAGATAAAATTGTATTTACACCTCATCTTTACGATGTGAATCAGGATTTGTCAAAGGTGCTGGAAAGATATAAAGAAATCATTACAATTGCCGCCGATCTGGGAATAAAGGTGAAGCTGGGCTTTGAGATAAACTGGAAAGTCATCGATCAGGTTACACCCGAACAGCTTGAGGAATTCAGAATTGAAGATACCAATTCGATTTTGCTTGAATTGCCCGAAAAAAGCCTGCTGCGTGAATGGCAGCAGATAATCCTGAGGTTGGCGCGCTATCACAATATAATCATAGCCCATCCCGAAAGATACATCTATGTTCAGAACAATCCGGATATGGTGCGTAAATTTAAAGAATGCGGCTGTGAAATTGCCGTTGATGCCTCGGGAATGACAAGAGGAATTTTCGGCGATGAGTGGAAAACCGCAAATGATTTGGTAAAAAACGGTTTGGCTGATTATGTAGTCAGCGATGCCCACAAGGTGGAGCATTATAAATATTTTCAAAAGCAATTATCAAAAATTAAAAAGCTCGCAAACAACGCGGCTCTATATGACGAAGGCTTGTGGCAATAATTTATTTGACGCGATAAGCGACGGGAGGAAATTAACTTGATATTTGACAGCCATGCGCACTATGATTCCGATGCGTTTGACGAGGATAGAGAAATTTTGCTCGAGCGTCTTCACGATGTTGACGGAGTTTGTGCCATCGTAAATCCTGCCGAGAATCTGGAGAGTTCGCTCAGATGCATAGCTTTGGCTGAGAAGTATGATTTCGTGTATGCGGCGGTCGGCGTTCACCCGTGTTATGCGGAAACGTGGCAGGAGGGCGACGCCGAACAGTATCGTGATATGCTCAAGCACCCAAAGGCTGTAGCTGTTGGGGAAATCGGTTTGGATTATTATCATTCGGTTGAATTCAAAACAGAGCAGCACGAGGCTTTTTGCGCTATGCTTGAACTTGCGCGCGACGAGCGCAAGCCTGTGATTATACACGACCGTGATGCTCACGGTGATATGTATAAAATATTGCGTGAATACAAGCCGAACGGCGTGATGCACTGCTTTTCAGGTAGCGTGGAGCTGGCGCGTGAGGCATTGAGTTACGGATTGTACATAGGCTTGGGCGGAGCGGTGACCTTTAAAAATGCCGTGTCGCCCGTGGAAGTCGCTAAGTATGTTCCGCTTGACCGACTTGTGCTGGAAACGGATGCGCCGTATATGACGCCCATGCCCTGCCGTCCGAAAAAAGGCAGACCGCGCTGCGATTCTTCGATGATTCGCGCTACGGCGGAAAAAATTGCCGAAGTACGCGGTATGGACGTGGAAGAATTACTTCATGCGACCGCTGATAACGCCGCCAGACTTTATAATTTATCCGAAAATATATCAATACGCTGAAAAATTTAGTTTTTTGGAGGGGAATAAATTTGGAAATAACATACACTTTTGAAGATGGACTTTATCTCAATATAACCAACAAATGTCAAAACCACTGCACATTTTGCGTTAGACAAAACAGAAAATCCGTCGGTGATGCAGATTCTCTGTGGCTTGAGCGCGAGCCTACGCTGAATGAGGTTGTCAGCGATGTGTTCAGAAGAAATCTGGCGGATTATAAAGAGGTTGTATTCTGCGGATACGGCGAGCCGACCTGCCGAATGGATGTTCTGACGTCTGTTGCAGGAAAAATTCGCGCAGTCAATCCGTCACTGCCGATTCGTGTGAATACAAACGGCCTGGGAAATCTTTACAACGAGCGAGACATCACGCCTGAATTTTCGGGTTTGGTGGATACGATTTCAATAAGCTTAAATGCTTCTACCGCCGCAGGTTACAACGAAATTTGCAAGCCGATATACGGCGAAGCTGCATTTGAAGGCATGCTTGACTTTACGCGCAAGGTTACAAGGTATGTTCCAAATGTAATTATGTCTGTTGTAGATGTAATTGGAGCAGAGGAGATTGAAGCCTGCCGCAGGATTTGCGAGCAGTGCGGCGCGGTTTACAAGGTGAGAAGCTATATTCCAAAGGAAAATTAATCAAAATGTCTCGAGTGTATTAACCCCACTCGGGGCATTCTTTTATATTACGGGAAGCTACTGTACCAAAAATATCCCCAATGAAATAAATTTGATATTTATACTTTAAAAATATAATCGTATGTGGTAAAATTAAATAAAAAATAAGGGAGCGTGCTTTATGAAAAAGGAAAAGATGATAAAACCACCTGTTGAAGTAAGTTATGCAGAGGAACTTGCGGCAATAAAATCAAACGACAGCGGGCGAGTGCCGGAAGGCTGGAAGATGTCTCCGATGGCTGTGAGAACATTTATATTAGGCAGCAAAAATCCGATTGAATACAAAGGAAAAAGCATTGAGATTAAGAAAAAATATCTCGGAAACGATACACTTGTGGAGCGATGCATTGTTACATTGGCGGGAAATCGCGGACTTATGCTGGTCGGCGAACCCGGCACGGCAAAGACAATGCTTTCCGAGCTGCTTTCGGCGGCAATATGCGGAGTAAGCACTAATACAATTCAAGGCACGGCGGGAACGACCGAGGACATGATAAAATATTCATGGAATTATGCGCTGCTTTTGGCAAACGGACCCACCAGAGAAGCATTGGTTCCGTCACCGCTGTATGTTGGTATGGAGAAGGGAATTATCACAAGATTTGAGGAAATAACCCGAACGCCTGCGGAGATTCAAGACAGCTTAATCAGTGTGCTAAGCGACAAGGTTTTGAATGTTCCCGAGTTGGGAGATGAGGGATTTCTGTTTGCCAAGAGAGGCTTTAATGTGATCGGCACGGCAAATACTCGTGATAAAGGTGTTAATGAAATGAGCAGCGCGCTTAAAAGGCGTTTTAATTTTGAAACTGTTATGCCTGTGCGTGATGTATCACTTGAGAAACAAATTATTGTCAGCGAGGTTGAAAAGCTGGCGCGAGCAGGCGGTGTGGATATGCCTGTAAATGAAGACATTGCGGAAATACTTGCGTCCACCTATCATGAACTTCGCGAGGGTGTGTCATCTATGGGGCATAGAATTGACAAGCCGTCATCTGTGATGAGTACCGCCGAAGCGGTATCTGTATATTATCAAACCATGCTGACCGCCTATTATTACGGCGGAGAGATAAGTGTTGACGGCTTGGTGGATAATTTGGTGGGAGCGGTCACAAAGGAGTCTAAGGACGACGCCGAAAAGCTGAGAAGCTATTTCAACACAGTGATCAAGGATAAGAGCAACAAGGAAGGCGGATTATGGGAGAGCTATTACCAAGCAAGGACGCACCTCAATTGATAGATGAAAATGAACCTGCGATTGAAAAATTGGCTGACAGAGCTATTAATTTTCACGAAAATATAATATATTTTCCAGTGAGGCATCACAGCCCTGTGTGCTCATTTCACTTAAAAAATGTAATATCTGAGTATGTGCCCGAATGTATTCTTGTCGAGGGTCCGGAAAATGCAAATGCTTTAATTGATGTGCTGACTAATCCCGAAAGCAAGGCCCCGTTTGCAATTTACTACTCATTTAGCGATAAATCGGGTATCGTAAGTGAATCCTGTGAGGATTACAAATGCTACTATCCGTTCATGGATTATTCTCCGGAGTTAGTTGCGCTGCGTGAGGCGAAAAAGCTTGGAATTAAAGCGGAATTCATAGATCTGCCATATCGCGAAATTCTCGCGGCGTCCTCAGAGGGCAGTGGTTTGCGTGACAAGTCTCTCAGCTACAACGACGATTATATGATTGCGCGCAGCAAATATATTTATGAAATATGTGAACGAACAGGGTGTCGGAATTTTGACGAGTTGTGGGAAAAATATTTCGAGCAAAACGGTTATTATTTCTCTGCCAAAGATTTTGTACGGCAGATGCTGACATATTGTTTTTTTAGCCGAAAAGATACTCTGTATGAGGAAATGATGGCTGACGGCTGCCTTGCGCGCGAGGCATACATGGCGCAGCGAATATCACAGGCTCAGGATAAATACCGGCGCATTTTAGTTGTTACCGGTGGATTTCATACCTGTGCTTTGGTAAATTACAGCGAAAAATACGATATTAAATTTCACAAAATAGGCAGGGGCGAGGAGTATGTATATCCAATGGCCTACACTATGGAAGCGGTTGACTCGCTCAGCGGATATGCCAGCGGAATGCCTGCGCCGGCTTTTTATCAGATGATATGGAATCAAATAGAAGAGGGCATAAGTGCGAAAGAGGCTTATAAAAATACTGTACTTAACTTTTTGGTAGGTGTAGGCCGCAAAATTCGTGCCAAGGGAGAAAATATTTCAACATTTGATGAAACTTGCGCTTTTGATATGGCAAATGGATTGGCGGAGCTTCGCAACAAAATAAGCGCCGGTTTGTTTGAACTTCGCGACTGTGTTTTGTCATGCTATGTCAAAGGTGAAGTGAATTTACTTGAAAGCATGACGCTGAAAATTCTCACTGAAGCTACCACGGGGGATAAGAGGGGAAGGCTTTGCTCGGGTGCATCAATTCCTCCGATAGTTACTGATTTTGAAACCCAATGCAGTAAATTGGGAATAAAAACAGGTACATCACTTTCCAAGGAAATGGTTCTAAATATTTTTTCTTCGGTAAGACACAGAGAAACCGCACAATTTTTTTATCGCATGTGCTTTTTGGAGGTTGATTTTGCAGTAAAGATTCGTGGTGCTAATCTTCACACCGGCAGAGATAAAAATTTAATCAGAGAAACGTGGAAATATAAATGGAATGCCGAGGTTTCTTCTGAACTGATAGACAGGTCGGTTCACGGGGGCACAATTCGAGAAGCGTGCGTGAATATAATCAATGTAAAATTAGGCAAATCCAATACCGCAGGCGAGTGCGCCGAGCTGATGGTGAGCGCATTTGAAATGGGGCTGTCGGATGAATCGGATTCCATGGTCAGGATAACCGATGCGAAAATTACTAACGACGGAAATTTCATATCGCTAGCCGACGCGTTAAATGCCATGTGCCGTTTGGTAAATCTGAGAGAGCTTTATAATGCGCAGCATACGGCAGATTTGACCCCGCTGATAAAAAAATGCAGCGGGAAATTGGTATCATTAATGCCTTCCATGGCTGATGTGAATGATGATGATTGTGACGCGTGTTCTCGAGTTTGCAGACAATTATACAGCTTATCCTCAAGGAAAATTCTCTCTGAATATAGGGAAGAAATCATCTCTGCATTTAGGCGAACAGTAAAGCAAAATCCCATAAACCCATGCTTGCAAGGTACTGTCTACGGGTTGATATATGGCAGCGACGCATCGGTCAAAGATGAGATAACCAAGGTTTGCAAAGGATACTTTACAGGAACTCCTAATCAGTTGGGCAACGGCACCGGATTTTTGCGAGGTCTTTTCTCCACAGCAAGAGATTTGGTGTTTGTTGAGGATTCATTTATCAAAATGATTGACGGCTTGCTTGTTGAAATTGACGACGATACGTTTATGAACATTGTGCCGGAGTTGAGAATGGCATTTGCGTATTTTTCACCGGGCGAAACTGATAGAATTGCGGAATCAGTTGCCGCTATGCACGGGTGTAAGTCAAGAGATATAACCGAAAAACGCGGTATTACTCCGAAACTTTATAAAATCGGAGAGAATATTGATAAGTGGACCGAAAGGCAAATGTCGAGGGAGGATGTGCCGCAATGAGTGATACAGAGGTTCTAAATAAATGGCGATTGATTTTGGGAGAAAACGCATCTAAAAATATATCGTTTGGAAACTCTTCTGTAAATTATTTGGATATGGATGAGCTGCTGGATTTTTTGTATTCACGCGATCAGGAGGGTGAAGAAACCGGGGCGAGAAAACCAAGAACAGCAGGCAACGGCGAGTCAAGCGTCACGGTGATGGAATGGATTAAAAAAATACGAGAATTATTTCCTCAAAGCACCGTTGAAATCATGGAACGACATGCGCTGGATAAGTATGGAATGGCTGAGCTGGTGACTGACAAAACTGTTCTGGAAAATTTGCAGCCCAATGTGGAGTTGCTCAAAACGATACTTCAGTTGAAGCACATGATGAAAGGCGATGTGCTGGAAACAGCTCGCCGAATAGTAAAAAAAGTTGCAGATGAAATATCAGAAAAGCTCTCAAAGGAGGTCAGACCTGCCTTTTCCGGCAAAAAAAGTCGAAATGCTTCTCCGGTAAGAACGGCGCGAAATCTCGACATAAAACGCACCATAGCTAAAAATTTGAAAAATTATGACATCGAAACCAAACGCATAATGCTTGAAAATGTCTATTTTCACGGAAGAGTCAAAAGAATGAACATTTGGCGAGTTGTCATTGCGGTGGATGAGAGCGGTTCTATGATGGATTCCGTAATTCACAGCGCGGTGATGGCTGGTATCTTTGCGAAACTTCCTGTGATTGACACAAAGCTTGTAATTTTCGATACGCAGGTAGTAGATTTGAGCGGATATGTCGATGATCCTGTGGAAACTCTGATGAGTGTTCAGCTTGGCGGCGGCACAGATATTGCACGCGCCCTGCAATATTGTGAAACTTTAATTGAAGCACCGCAGCGCACAATTTTGGTTCTGGTATCGGATCTTTGCGAGGGCGGAAGCCTCAATCAGCTATACGCCACATGTGCTTCTATAATAGAAAGCGGCGCGAAATTTATCGCGCTGACAGCTTTGGATTACAGCGCAAATCCGGTTTATGACCGCAGAGTTGCCGAGCGGATTTCCGCGCTGGGAGCCGATGTGGCCGCTATGACTCCCGACCGATTGGCGGATTGGGTGGCGCAAATAATTGAGTAGGGCAGGTGAGCAAAAATTAACGAGTTAATGAAAGCGATAGCTAATGTGGATGAAGATTACCTTATAGGCATGAGCAACAAGGGAATTTACAAGCGTTCATGCAAGGATTTAGCGAGCGCGTCAATTGAAGCTGAAATTTCCGAAAGTTCTGCTAATGTGAAAATAGATGATGTGAATTGCACTATTATTTTGCCGTTGGCTCAAAGCAAATGCAGTTGCCCATCTTCATCGACATGCAAACATATAATCATGTCTATCTTGTATTTGCAGGATAAATATAAGTGCGAAGCTAATGAATCATGTGAATTGAAACCACCTGAAAACAAGCAACCTGAAATTCTGGATAAGCTTGATGCGGCGATGCTGGACAGCTTGCGCAAGGCGATACCCGCGAAAAGCTACCGTGAATTTGTTCAACGGTTGGAGGCGGGATATAAGCCTGAATTTGAATTTTCGTCTATAGTTACCGTGAAACTTACGGACGAAAATATAACTGTGAAGCTTCTGGATTCAGTAGAAAACTCCACCTGCAGCTGTCACAGTGCGCAGCTTTGCCCGCACAAGGCTAAAGCTTTGATTTGTCTTATGCTTGAGCGAGAAATAATTAAAATTGACAACCTGCAGGAGGAAAAATCAGAGTTAAATTCCGACGGCATAAAAGAGAAAAAAATTGTATCAAAGCAAATTTGCGAAAAGCTGACGGATTGGATGGCTATGGGTCT
>JAQXFQ010000097.1 GCA_029005175.1 Bacillota bacterium | reverse complement strand
GCCAAGAGGACCAGTCCCCTTGGATTCCCGGCGTTGCGTACTCTATGATAAATTATCATTTATTGCGCATTTAATAAAGGAGAAATTTGACATGGATGCACCACAGCGAAAAATTAATTATCAGCTTGAATGTGAGCGGGAGATTGCGAAAAATTCGGGCAGAATTCCGCGCCTGCTGCTGCATAGCTGTTGTGCGCCGTGCAGCAGCTATGTGCTTGAATATCTCACGCAGTATTTCGATGTCACTATATTTTATTTTAACCCCAACATTACCCCCGCAGAGGAGTATCGCAAGCGAGTAAGCGAGCAGCAGCGTCTGATTGACGAGGCTGAGTATTCGCACCCGGTTTCATTTATAGAGGGGCGTTATGACTGCAATGAATTTTTTGAGATAGCGCGCGGTTTGGAGGATTTGCCCGAGGGCGGCGAGAGATGCTTTAAATGCTACAGACTGCGATTGGAGGAAGCCGCCAAAATTGCCGCTGACCGAAATTATGATTATTTCACCACCACACTGAGCGTGAGTCCCTACAAAAATGCCGCCAAGCTGAACGCAATAGGCGGCGAGATGGAGGAGAAATACGGTGTGAAATATCTGTATTCCGATTTCAAAAAGAAAAACGGATACAAGCGTTCAATTGAACTTTCGGCAAAGTACGAACTTTATAGGCAGAATTATTGCGGATGCGTGTACTCGGCATTGGCGGCGCAGCAAAAAGCTTCAGAGAATCTGCAAAAGACCAACTGTAAAGAGTCAAGCTTGTAAAGAAAATATTCACTAAAAAATTAATTTGATTGAATTTGATATGGGTATTGTTTTTAAGAACAACAAAAATAGTGTTGCAAAGTTTTCTTGCAACGGCGCTAATGGCGGTAAATGATGTTTGCCCTCGTTGCGCTTTTTCTGATAACAAGCGGAGAAAACAGGGTCGTGAAAAGCCGCGATTAAAGCAGCTTGGAACAAGGCCTTTCTGAGATAGGGAGAGCCACGCTTAATCTTTTTTGTTTGTGGATTTAAATTCTCCCGATTGGCCTACAGAAGCATCAATGTCGGCATAAGCAGCTAACTTGGAAGCATTTGAAAATATAAAAATATTGCCTATTTCACCGAGAAATCATCTTTATCATTCCGCTCACCTGCATTGTCACAAAATATTTGCAATAGTTTTTACATGAAAATCTGTCCTTCTGTTCGGTATTTTGTTGGGTCATATCTTCATTATATCAAATTTCGGACGGATTTTCTTCTTTTTTTACTTATTTCTTCATCTAACTCACGTTATCTAAGTCTTTTTGTCGTTTACAAATCAAATGCGGCCGACTTGATTGCGGGCATTTCCGATCTGACGGCGACAGTTGCCGTCACACAATACACCGCCCTTGCGCCTGCGTCCAGCAATACCCGGGCACATTCATCCAATGTGCTGCCAGAGGTGGTAACGTCGTCGCAGAGCAAAACCGTGCGCCCGATTATTGCCTCGGGACGTGCCACGCGGAACACATTGCGAATGTTGCGCTGACGTTCGATGTAAGAGAGCGTATGCTGCGCGTTGTTTTTGCGATACTTGACCAGTACCTTGACAAAGCGCGGCAATTCCAGTTCCTCCGCCACAGTCTTGGCGAGCAGCTCAGCCTGATTGTAGCCGCGTTCGCGGCACTCATCGGGGTGCATAGGCACACCTATCACGCAATCGAATTTTACTCCGAGATTAAGATATTCTGTCCTGACAGCATTAGCCATCAGCTTGCCGAAATATGTGCTGGAGGCGGGGGAATTGTTGAATTTCAGCCTGTGGATTCCCTTTTTGGCGGCTTTTGTGTATATCAGCGGAGAGACATTTCGCACAAATGCATATTTCCCCTTGCTGCAGCTGCATGTATATAGCGGTCGCCCGCAGATTCGGCAGATAGGGCGGCGGATGAATTCCACATCCTTTGAGCATTTGCTGCAAATGCGCTCGTTTCGATTGATTACAGCCCCGCACAGCGGACATCTGCGCGGGAATAATATATCATTTACGTTTTCTTTTAACTGGTCAAATACTCCCATATTCAAGCATTCCTTTATGTTTTTATTTATAATTATAGATAAATCATAATTTAGCTGCGTAACGTCCACTCGCAAATCTTCGATTTTCTCGTTAGTTTTCATTTGAGCTTCGCATGGGTGCTTTTCCTATTGCAAGTTTTTCTTGCACTTTAGTTTTGTGGTGGCGTTGCCCCCACGCCCCCACAATGGGCTTAACCGCTATTCAAGGAATAGCGGTGTCCCCTTTGACCCCGCCAAGAGGACCCACGCCATTCAGGGAATGGCGGTATCCCCTTGGATTCCCAACGTTGCGTACTCTATGGTAAATTATGATTTATATTTCTTCCTCCGTCACATCTCTTCGCAAAAATACATCCAACGCGGAGTATCGGAGTGTTTTTTTCTGATTTTTTACCATCTGAATCGCCACCTGCTTGTGCCCTACCATAATTAATATGGATTTGGCGCGGGTCACGGCGGTGTAAAGCAGGTTGCGATAGCAAAGCTGCGGCGCCATTGGATACATCGGAATAATCACGGCGGGAAATTCGCTGCCTTGGCTCTTATGCACCGTAATTGCATAGGCATGCTCCAGCTCGTCCGCATTGTCGGCGGAATACATCGCTACTCTGTCGTCAAACCTCACCTTGAGCAAGCCGTGAAGCTTGTCGATTTCCTCCAGCATGCCGACGTCACCGTTGTAAATACCTGTCCCCTCGCTGCCGTCGTCCTTCGTCCATTCGACATTGTAGTTGTTCTTGACCTGCATTATCTTGTCACCCTGCCGAAAGGTCACACCGTTTATTTTGATTTCCGGCCGCTTTTGGTGTTGGGGATTAAACCTCTGCTGAAGTACCTTATTAAGCTCTATCGTGCCCAGCTCGCCCTTGCGTCCGGGACAAAGCACCTGTATATCTTTCAGCGGGTTGAAACCGTATGCGTCAGGGAGTCTGGTAAAGCATAAATCCGAAATAGTCTGTGAGATTTTCTCCTTTTCGCGCATGGGCAGAAAGAAAAAATCATTGTCCAGCAAATCAAGCTGAGGCATCTCACCGCTGACAATTCGGTGAGCATTCATAATGATTGCGCTTTTCTGCGCCTGTCGGAATACCTCGGTGAGCGCAACGACAGGCACTCTCCCTGATTTAATCAAATCACCCAGCACATTTCCCGCGCCGACGCTCGGAAGCTGGTCGCTGTCACCCACCAGCACCAGTCGGCAGCCGAATTTCACCGCTCGCAGCAGGCTTTGAAACAGCAGAATATCCGTCATGGAAAGCTCGTCCACGATAAGCGCGTCGCAGTCCAGCGGATTTTTCTCATTTCTCGCGAAGGACTGCGTGTCATTCTCACCCCACTCAACCTCCAGCAGGCGGTGAATGGTCTTTGCCTCGTGTCCGGTGATTTCGGTTATTCTCTTGGCGGCGCGACCGGTGGGAGCGGCAATCGAAACCTTGTGACCGTATATTTCAAGCAGCTCGATAATTGCGTTGAGTGTGGTGGTCTTACCTGTACCCGGTCCGCCTGTCAGCACCAGCAGACCCTTGCTCATTGCGGCGTCAATTGCCTCCATCTGATGTGCGTCATAGCTTATGCCGGTCATGCTCTCAATTAAATCCATCTGCCGCGAGTAATTTTTGACAGGCTCGGCCGGACATACCGCCATTGTCGCAATGCGCCCCGCGCAGTACAGCTCCGCCTGATATATGTATGGCAGGAAGATAAACTGCTGACCGTTCAGCTCGTCCTCCATGAAATCGCTGTCATCTATTGCGGCTTCCAATTCCTCCGCAACCGCGTCCCGCTCCAATTCCAGCAGTCCCGCCGCCACGTCGATCAGCTTATTTTTGGGCAGGCAGGTGTGCCCGTTGCCGAGATTGTGTGTCAGCACATGATTTATTCCCGCCGTAATGCGCCGTCCGCTGTCGATCGGCTTATCCATCGAGCGCGCAATAGCGTCCGCCTTTTCAAAGCCGATATTCAGTCCTTCGGCGCAGAGAATGTATGGATTTTCCTTAATCATTTCCACACAGCCCACGCCGAACCTCTTCCAGACTGCGAGGGCGTCATTCGGGTTAATCCTGTATTTACCCATGAAAAGCATAGCCTCACGCAGTCCGAAATGCGAACGGAAGTCCTCCGAGATCTGCTCAGCCTTAACCTTGGATATGCCGCGTATTTCCGCCAGACGCATAGGCTGATTCTCAATGATTTCCAGTGTGCGGTCGCCGAACGCCTCGACGATTTTGGTGGCTGTAGACGGACCTATACCTTTGACCGCGCCTGATGACAGATAGCGCAGTATTGCCGTTGCGCCCGAAGGCATGGTAGTTTCGCAGCTTTCCGCCGCAAACTGCCTCCCGAATTTCGGGTGTGTCGTCCATCTGCCGTACATATGCACATCCTCGCCCGCATTCACCGACGGCAGCACCCCCACAGCGATCACCGGCTCATCGTCAACATCAACTTCAAGCACCGTAAACCCATTCTGCTCATTGCGAAATGTTATTTCCTCAATCGTTCCCTTTATTTCTTCAAGCTGTCCGTTTTTATTATCCGCCATTTTTGACGATCCCACCCTCAAAATAATTTCATAGTTGAGTGTAATCAAAGTAAAATAATTATGAATTAAATTATAATACATATTTGACAAAATGCCAATACTATTTTTTATTTTGAGAGCTTATATTTTCCCGTAATTTCCTGCTTAGTTCTGCGCCGTCAACCCACTCCAGCACGTCAAATTCATCACACATTCTTTTTGCAATCTCGGCTGTTTCGGCATCCGCTCCGAAATCCGCCAGATATATCCTGGGCAGACGGCGGCTTGCTCTGCGGCGGCGCACTATCGCACCGCGTATGCGGAATTCTATATCCTCTACATGCCCCTTAACAGGCAGCACAATACATTCACCCGCCCCGCCGCTGATGTTATAAAACCATGAGCATGCCCCCGATATTATACTCACCAGTCCCAAAAAACACAGCAATCCTACAACAGTATACATTATTATTTCATCCAATTTAAAAATCTCCTTTTCATCATATGAACATGCCTGTGACCGTCATATTTGATATGTATTAGCCAATATTACATAATATGATGTAAAAATCATACGCGTTACACCTTCTTATTGATTGGTAAATAAAAAGATACAAAAAAATACGTATTATATATTTTTTATCGTATTTGTATAAATAATATTGAAAAATAAAAAAGATTATGTTATTATTAATAATATATTGAACCTATCTTATAGGAATTTTTTACTAATCGGGTGTGATATTTTTGAAAATAAGTAAAATAAGGCTTCCCGTTTTAATTGCTGCCAGCGTTGTGCTGTGCATAATCGTAATATGTCTTAGCATTACAGTGATCAATTCTTTCGACAAAAGCATGATGGAGGAGCAGATAAGCGAACACAAGGCTTCAATGCAGCAGGTTACAGATAATGTTCAGGCGAATATTGAAGCCAGACTCAGCTTTATACGTCAGACAGCAGATACGCTTTCGGACTCGGGAAAGAATTTCAGCTATATATCATCACCGGAAAACCTGAAAAAATATGCCAAAAACGGGGGGTTTGACGGCGTTATAGCCATCACTCCCGAGGGCATTGCATATGATTCATCAGGAAATAAGGCAGATGTGAGCGACAGAGATTATTTCAAAAAAGCCTTAAATCGCACGGAAAATATCTCCGGACGTATAAAGAGCCGCTTTCCTGATATTGCAAAGTACGCTATAGTTTACACCGTTCCGGTCATATCTGAAGATAACGTGGCTGCCGTGCTGTGCGGTATTACATCGGCTGATATGAATGTTTCCGACTACACCGACTACTCTTCTGAAAAAAACTCGGGAATGTATATATTGGACGGCTACGGAGAGCTTGTAATGTCATCGGTCACATACAGCGGAAAACAATTTTATTCCACTGTAAAGGAGAGCAAATATTCCGACGGCAGAAGCTCAGTCTATCAGTCAATTTCTTCTGACGCAGGCAGTGCCGACTGCGCCTATGCCGGCGATATAACAAGCTCACAGGGCTTCTTTGGCATGATGCTTGCGCCAAAGGGCATGAGCGATATTTACTTCAAAAGACAGCTTGCACAGAACGACTGGACTTTGTTTTATGTGCGTTCGGTCAAGCTCACTGAAAGCACAGTGTCTTTTATTGTTATCAGCCGCATAATGATGTTTACTGTTGTATCCATATTCCTTGTGGCTATTATAATAATGCTGCTGCTGCAAAAGCACAGTAACAACACAATAATCGACCTTGCCTATAAAGACGAAATAACCGGCAGGGCAAACTGGCAGAAGTTCACCATGATGGGTAATGAGCTTATAAACCGTCCCGGCTGGTGGTCGAGCAATTACGCCGCCCTTCACATTGACATAAACCGATTTACGCTTTACAACGATTACTACGGCCACGAGGCGGGCGACAGATACCTGAAATATCTTGCTGAAACTCTTGATCTTATGTCATCAGCTCGTGAGATATGCGCGCGCCGAAGCTCCGATAAATTTGTTGCGCTATGGGCGTATTCCGACGAGGCTCAGCTTGAGAGCAGAATCAACGAATTTTTTGACCTCTCTCAGGACGGACCAAACGGCAGCAACGTCTCGCTGTCAATCGGCATTTACCGCCTGAGCGAAAGCGATAACGACATCGTGCATGCAATCGACATGGCAAAAATGGCATATGACACTATCGGCGACGCTAAATCCAACACCTTTGCATACTTCAGCGAGCAGCTCCGAAAGGCTCAGACCGAGGAGCATGAGCTTGAGCAGCTTATGAACGCAGCTTTGGCAAGGGATGAATTTAAGCTGTATATCCAGCCTAAGCACGACGTACACACCGGCGAATTGAAAGGCGCAGAGGCCTTGGTCAGGTGGGTAAGTCCCGTCAAGGGCTTTATCGCGCCCGGCAGATTTATTCCACTCTTTGAAAAGAACGGATTTGTCGCCGAGATGGACAATTATATTCTTGAGCAGCTTTGCATATTCCAGAAGCTTCGTCTTGACAAAGGACTCAAAACCGTGCCGATTTCTGTGAATGTTTCCCGTGTGCAGCTCAGCAATCCCAACCTTGCCGAGGAAATATGCGCTATGGTAGATAAGCACAGGGTTCCGCACAAATATATCGACATTGAGCTGACCGAAAGCGCGTGCTTTGATGACATGGAAACCTTGGTAAACACCATGACCAACCTCAAAAAAATGGGGTTTGCAGTGTCAATGGACGATTTCGGTTCGGGATATTCTTCTCTCAATCTGCTCAAGGAGCTTCCTTTTGACACGCTGAAAATCGACGGTGGATTTTTCAAAAATGTAACCAACCCGAATCGCGCTAATATAGTGGTTAAAAACATCATAGGTCTTGCAAAATCACTTAACATGAACATAGTTGCCGAGGGCATCGAGACAGAAGAACAGGTGAATTTCCTGCGCACGACAGAATGCGACCTGATTCAGGGATATTATTACTCCAAGCCTATTTCGGCAGGTGATTTTGAAAAATATATGGCAAAAAATAGCATTTAAAATT
>JAQXFQ010000096.1 GCA_029005175.1 Bacillota bacterium | reverse complement strand
ACGGAACCGTAAACTCCAATAAGTGCCAGCGATCCAGGACATACCCTTTCTGCTTTTTCTATTACTGCATCAATCATTTTTTGATTCATGTTATTCATAATCATACCTCCAACTTATGTATCTTATTCTCACGCACAAATTCAAATTTATCTCATTCTCCATACAATTAATTAAAGTTCAATTGTCATTCCTCATCTTAAAGAGCCAGGTCAATTCTTATTTGTTTATTTCGTAAATTTATGATTTTATCTCTTTATTGCGGGTTCAAATATGTAATCGGATTCTGTGCCGACTGATTTAACTTCGGTCGGGCAATCTACTTTACATATCTTTTCTCTACAATATTTGTTATTATTTCTGTACTTTAGTCAACAATACCACGCACTCGACATTTGCCGTTCGTGGGAACATATCTACTGCGGTGAGCCTTTGCGCTTTCCAGCCGTATTCCGCGAATCGCGCTATATCTCGGGCAAGTGTGGCGGGGTCGCAGGATATATATACCACCCGTTTCGGCGACATCTCGTCTATAAGCTCGATTACCTCCGCAGAGCAGCCCTTTCGCGGCGGGTCAATTACCACCACATCGGGAGAAATACCGCGCTCCTTTAACTGTCTTGCACCATCGGCAGCATCGGCGCAGATGAATTCCGCATTTTCAATACAATTTGCCGCCGCATTTCTACGCGCGTTTTCCACTGCATCGGGAATTATCTCAATGCCGTAGAGTGCTCTCGCAGAGGCGGCCATGCTTAACCCTATAGTTCCCGTGCCGCAATAAATATCAAACAGCACCTCTTTCCCTGTCAAACCTGCGTATTCCCTGCCGCAGTTGTATAATTTCTCTGCCTGTTCACGATTCACCTGATAAAATGACAAGGGCGATATTTCAAACTTAACGCCGCACAAAATGTCGCTGATGGTGTCCTTTCCCCATGCTGTGCGGCACTTTGCGCCCATAATCACGTTGGTTCGTTCTCGATTGGTGTTGATTATAATGCTCTTTATTTCGGGTGAAACAGCGCGTATTCTCTTGATAAATTCATCCTCTTTTGCCAATCCGTTGGCATTCACCACAGCGCACACCATGATTTCACCCGTGGCAAAGCCCCGTCGAATGTAGAGGTGACGAAAACGCCCCTTGCCCGTCGTTTCGTCATAAATATCGTTGGGCGTGTCGTTTATAAAATTTGCCGTTGCCTGCGCTATTGCATTAAATATCTCGGGCTGAAGTCTGCAGTCGGTGAAAGGAACTATTCTGTGGCTGCGCTCAGCGTAAAATCCGAATACCGCACGGTTTTGCTCATTGCCGAAAGGAAACTGCGCTTTGTTGCGGTAGCGGTCGGGATTCTCAGCCGCTATAAATTCTTCAGCCTCAATGTCAATTCCGCCGATACGTTTCATTGCGTCATTCACTCTTTGCAGCTTTATGCGGCATTCCTCGGCATAATCGAGGTGGCGAAAGGTGCAGCCGCCGCATTTGGGATATGACGGACAATCCGGCATAATCCTGCCGTCGCCGGGGGTGATGATCTGCTGAATCTTTCCCACAGCGTAATTTTTTGACAGCTTGATTATTTTCACGCTCAGGCAATCGTTAGGCGCGGCGTTCGGCACGAATACAGCCATGCCCTCATAATGAGCAACACCGCTTCCCTCGGCGGTCATGCCGTCAATATTTACAGTAATCAAATCATTTTTTTTCAAAGCCATAATTATATCCACCTTGTATTTTTATAATGATAAATGAACAAAAGTGGCAATGTACATAAATAAATCATAATTTACCATAGAGTACGCAACGCCGGGAATCCAAGGGGACTGGTCCTCTTGGCGGGGTCGAGGGGCAGCGCCCATCGTGGGGGCGTGGGGGCAAAGCCACCACAAAGCTAAAGTGCAAGAGAAACTTGCAATAGGAAAATGCACCCATGCGAAGCCCATAGGAAACTAACGAGGAAATCGAAGATTTTCAAGTGGACGTTGCGCAGATAAATTATGATTTATTTTGCAAGCTTATATATCGGTTCATTTATATTTAAAAAAACATCTATAGCTATAATTGTATAATAATCGGACGTTTTATGCAAGGGATACATTTTCAAATCTTGAATATTTTTTTATTATAGCCAGCGCAGCCGCCGCCACCAGCAGCTCTGTTATCGGCATAGTCCACCATATAGCACCAAAGCCGAATATTTCCGGCAGGGCGAATATTAATATCGTGCAAAGCACAAATCCTCTCAGCAGCGACACCGCCACTGAGGCTTTTGTCTTCATTACCGACTGCAAATAATATCCCGCTACGACGTTTATTCCCATAAGCAGGAAGGACGACGCGTATATTCGCATAATCCCCGGACCTACTGCCATCACCTCATCATTTACTGCCATGTAAAATCTGAGCAGCAGCGACGGTATTGACTCTGACACAGTAAAGAATATCACGCCCATGATTACCGCCGTAATCATCGACAGACGCAGCACCTTCTTAACGCGGTCGTAATTTTTCGCGCCGAAATTGGTGGAAACGATAGGCTGCAAGGCCTGTCCTACGCCGTAAAAAAGGCTCTGGAACATTATGGCGATATTCGACACCGTGCCGTAGCAGGCAAGCTCGGTTGCACTGCCGTAGCGCATTATCTGATTGTTAAAAAGCATCACCGAAAGTCCGAATGAAATATCCACTATAAACGGCGCAAAGCCGGTGCGCAGAATTTTAAGCAGTGTCCTGCCGAAGCATTGAGGCATTGCCAGCCTCAGGCTGCATTTTTTCGTAAAGAAATAGGAGCACAAAACCGCAATTGCAATAACCTGTCCGAGCGCAGTGGCAAGACCTGCGCCCGAGATGCCCATATCCAGCCCGAATACAAAAAATATATCGCCGAATATATTAAATCCGCCCCCTGAAATTATCGCTATGGTGCAGAGTACGGGTGAATTATCATTGCGTATAAAAGCCATCAAAAACTGCCCCATAAGAAATGCGGGAATTACCGGGAATATCCACTGCATGTAGTCGAGCGTATAGGGAAGCAGGACGTCATCCGCGCCGAACAGGCGCAGCATCGGCTCACTGAACACCATACCGGTCACCGTGATTATCAGCGAGGCGGTGACAGCCGCAATAAGTGCGGCGGTAAAGTATCTGTCACCATCCTTTTTCTTTCCCTTTCCCCGGCAAATGCTCATGATGACCGAGCCGCCTATTCCAAAGAGCATACCAGTGCTCATGAACATCGACCATATCGGATTAATACAGGCGAGCGCCGCCGTGCCGTTGGGACCGGAATAATGTCCCACGGCGATTATATCCACTGTAGTGTAAATGCTCGACACGATAGTACTGCCGAATGCGGCAAATAAATACTTGAGATAAATACGCGTGATGTTTCCGCTTTTCAAATCCATTGAAAAATCCTCCGTAAAAACAAAAAAGCGCATCGGCTGAATTTGAAAATCAACCGGGCGCACCCGACATCTTATCCGGTCTGTTGCGGCTGCGACCGCAGACCCTCCGATGAGCAAGACTCATTATATCAATATCTTTGCTGCAAGTCAACCCCATCTTTTCACAAGGATTTTTGAAGTTGACCCGTCAAAAAATACATATTAGATAATTAACCAAAAGAAAAAGGAAATTACTGCGCAAAGGCTTACAAAGACTTCCGCAGTAATTTCCGTAACGAATAAGAGATATTTAAATTTTATAAATTCTCCGCGCTTTATACTTCTGACTATATCGTAAGCATAATTTATTACATGAACGTTCCTTCGGATATACCGTTTCCCTGCCCTCATGTCAAATGCATGCCTTAGATTTCAAGCAGTATATTTTCTTAATATAAAATACAAATAAAATACAAAAATAATTAGTCAGCAAAACCCGACTTAACCAGTTTGACAAGACCCTCAACAGCACTGTTTTCATCAGAACCGTCAGCGATAATTCTAATGGTCATGCCGCCTACAATACCGAGTGACAAAACACCGAGAAGGGACTTAGCATTAACTCTTCTTTCTTCTTTCTCGACCCAAATGGTGCTCTTGAACTCATTAGCCTTTTGAATAAAGAATGTTGCAGGACGAGCGTGAAGTCCTACCTGATTCTGAACTGTTACTTCATCAACATACATTTTGATTAACCTCCCAGCAGGAATAATTAAAATTTAATTTAATTAATTGAGTGGCCAAAAACACCATGCTGCGAAAGACACTACGAACATGTGCAATTTCGTCAACTTCAATTTACAATGATATTATACCACATTTTTTACATTCGTCAACTTCAATTTATAAAGTTCGTATCGATAAACAATAATAGACATGTTAACAAACGGTTAAGTTGTACACATTAACCATTTGTCTAAAAAAACTGAGCAATATGACGGTGATTAGCTACATCGTTTGGTGCATGATGCACAATACTTTTTATATTATTTTTGAGTGCGCAAAGTTTTAAGCTTTAATTAAGACAATCCGACATTATAGTTTTTTTGTATTGCTTATATATGATTTATGATATATACGCGACACTTTGTATGCAACAATGCAGATGAATATTGTACTATCCGATAAAAATGTGGAGTTTTACTTTTCAAAAAACGCTTTTCTTTCATCGTCTGTAAGTTCAGCCTTTTCAAGCAAATCGGGGCGATATTTTGCCGTTTGCTCAATCGCCTGCCGCCGCTTCCATTTTGCGATATTGGCATGATGCCCCGACATCAGCTCCTCCGGCACACACATTCCCCTCCATTCGGGAGGGCGTGTATACTGCGGATGCTCCAGCAGACCGTCATAATGGCTCTCCTCCTCAAAGCAGACATCCTCCGCCAGCACTCCCGGAATCATACGACACACCGCGTCGGTTACTATCAGCGCAGGCAGCTCGCCGCCGGTCAGCACGTAATCGCCTACCGAAATTTCCATGTCGATCAGGCTGTCGATAACGCGCTGGTCTATACCCTCATAATGCCCGCAAAGCAGGCAGATATTCTCGTGCGCCATTAATTCCCTCGCAACCTGCTGATTGAAAACCCTGCCCTTGGGCGACATATATATAAAATATGGCTTGCCCGAGCATTGCCGCGCCACCGCGTCGAAGCAGTCGGCGATAGGCTCAGGCTTCATAAGCATGCCCTGACCGCCGCCGTATGGCATATCGTCCACATGGCGGTGCTTGTCGGAGGTATAGTCGCGGATATTATGGCAATTCACATCAATTATACCGCTCTTTCGGGCGCGTCCGATAACGCTCTCATCCAGCACCCGTTCACACATCTCGGGAAAGAGTGTCAGAATGTCAATTCTCATTCGTCAAACAAACCTTTCATTTTAAATACGCGGACAGTGCCGTTTTCGAGCGAAATATCCCTGACCACCTCGGGAATCACAGGAATAAGGTATACCTTGCCCTCATCGGTTTTGATATGGTACACGTCATTCGCGCCGGTCTCGCTCACATCGTCCAGCACTCCGATTTTTTCGCCTGTTTCATCATCCAGCACTTCCAGACCGATCAAGTCCTGAATGAAATACGCGCCCTCATCCAGCTCCACATCATCGCGGTTCATGTAAAGAATCTTGTTGCGCAGCTTCTCGGCGTCGTCAATGGTATCCACGCCCTTGATTTTCATAATGAGCATGTTTTTATGCACGCGCGCCGCCTTAATTTCAATCTTCCTCGCGCCCTTATCGAGATAAAGCTCGTCAAACTCGGCGAGAAATTCGGGGGAATCCGCCCAAGGCTGAACCCTGACTTCGCCCTTAAGACCGTGTGTACCTGTGATTTTGCCTGTTTCCAGAAATTGTTTTATCATAAATTAAAGCTCCTTCATTATGTTAAGTAAACCGATAAATCATAATTTAGCTGTGCAACGACCACTCGAAAATCAAAGATTTTCTTGTTACTTTTTTATGGGCTTCGCATGGGTGCGTTTTCCTATTGCTGGTTGTTCTTGCACTTTGGTTTTGTAGGGG
>JAQXFQ010000095.1 GCA_029005175.1 Bacillota bacterium | reverse complement strand
TTGATGCAGCAGGTTAAGCGTGAATTTGCCAAAGATAAAATTCACGCTTTTCTGTTTATTATTATAAATGAGCGAATATGTAAAATTGCACAATAAATCATAATTTATCTGCGCAACGTCCACTCGAAAATCAAAGATTTTCTTGTTAGTTTTTTAGGGGCTTCGCATTGGTTCCTATTTTAAGTTTTTGCTACACTTTGGTTTTGTAGGGGCTTTGCCCCTACGACCCCACGAAGGGCGCTGCCCCTCGACCCCGCCAAGAGGACCAGTCCCCTTGGATTCCCGATGTTGCGTACTCTATGCTAAATTATCATTTATTGTGCAATTTTACATATTCGCTCATTTATAATAATAAACAGAAAAGCGTGAATTTTATCTTTGGCAAATTCACGCTTAACCTGCTGCATCAATGCTTTGCCGTGCCTATCATTATCCGCGCGCTGTCGTCGCGGCGCAATGCTATAACCGCACCTCTGACCATATACGCCACAGGATTGCCTGAAGGACTGCTTTGCAGACAACGCACACGCGTTCCCTCGATAAAACCCAGATCCATAAGCCGACGTTTTAACTCGCCGCAATTGTCAACAGAAATTATTGTACCTGTATCGCCCTCATGCAGACTGCTGAGAGAGATTATGTTTTTCGACATTTTTAATCATTCCCTTTGTTCCTGAAAAATCTTATAGGAATGCAAAACACACTCCTATTTTTTAAGATATGAAGTATATTACACATTTGTGTCATTTCTTAAAAAATAAAATATCCGTTCTTTGAAAATTTTTATAAAAACTTAGCAAAATTCACTCAAGCTGTGGTACAATGATAAATAACAAGTTTAAATTGAGGAGGAATAATTAATTGCTTACTAATTATCACACACACTGCTACCGTTGCCAACACGCTCATGGAACTGAAGCTGACTATATAAACAAAGCCGTAGAACAGGGGTTTGATATACTTGGAATGAGCGACCATGTGCCATATCCCGGTGATCCCGAAGGACTTCGCATGCCATTTGCTGAAATATGGGATTACATTGAAGATGTACGCAGTGAAGCTGAAAAGAACAAAGACAAAATAGAGGTTTTGCTTGGCTTTGAGAGTGAATATCTGTCCTCAAAACGCAATTATTACGAATCTCTGCTCACCGAATATCAGGTGGATTATCTTGCGCTGGGACAGCATTTTTTCCAAATCACTCCTTTCAGAACAAAAAGTGCATTTGCCCTCAGCAGCACTTCTGACTGTATAACCTATGCAAAAAGCGTTGCAGAGGCTTTGGACACAGGATACTATGCATTTGTGGCGCATCCTGATATTGTGGGTGTAAATCAACTGCCGTGGGACAAAAATATGGATGAAATGACCGACATTATCATCAACGCCGCCGTAAAGCACGACATTCCTCTGGAGGTCAACGCAAACGGCATTCGCCGCGGTCTGATAACAGAGGGAAACGATGTGCATTACATGTATCCCCACTACAAATTCTGGGAAAAGGTCGCCGAGGCAAAGGCTAAAGCAATCGTCAGCGCGGACTGCCACGCTCCCCACCTGCTGCTTGACAGTGATGTACTCAAAACAAAGGAAATGGCTCACAACTGGGGTTTAAACATAATCGACGTGCTGCCGCTGGGCAAGAACAAAAAATAATGACAAATCGAAATTTGCAGAGGTAATATGATGGAAAAATATATAGCACTGTTAAGGGGAATAAACATAAGCGGTAAAAATAAAATATCAATGGCAGAGCTAAAAAATGAATTTGAGCAGCTTGGTTATGAAAATGTTATCACCTGCCTCAATAGCGGAAATGTTATCTTTTCAAGTGACATAGATGATAAAAGTATTTTGACGGACAACATCCATAAAATGATTCAAAATAAATTTAATATTGATATTCCGATTTTTGTGATTACAGCAGGTGAATTAAAAGAACTTTTGGCTAATCACCCGGATTGGTGGGGTACTGACAATAAGGAAATTTATGATAACATTATATTTATAATTCCGCCTCATACCTTTGACGAAGTATATAATACAGTCGGTGAGCCGAAAAAAGAATTTGAAAAGGTAGAAGAATACAAAAACAATATCTTTTGGTCATACAGTTTAAAAAACTACAGGAAAACGAATTGGTGGTCAAAAACGGCTAGTACAAGCATAAGCAATTACATTACCATAAGAACTGCAAATACCATGAAAAAAATATCAGAATTATGTAACAAATAAATTATAGTTTACCTCACAATTAAAAAAGCATCGAAACTCATTTAAAAGAATTTCGATGCTTTTTATTATACATGCTTATTTTCGGCGGAGTTATGAGGCTTTGAGCCAATGATAATTTTTATGTCGAATTTATTGTTGCATTTGGGACATCTTACTGTGTGATTTCCCCTCTGACGCGGCAGCCTCAGCACAGCGCGGCAATGCGGGCATTTGACATATTTCTTGGTGCGAAAATCACGTATCTTTGAGAAATTGAGCGAAAAGAAGCCTTTCACCTTATTCCATATATTCAGAAAAGCTTCGTTTTCGCGGCTTCTTTTGTAAATGTTGCGTGAAAACATGCGAAAGAAAGAATATATGAGTATGACCCACATCAGCAAACTGAATATGATGTTATTTCTAAATATAATGCTGAGTACAAAACACGAAATATAAAGTACCATAAGCGCATAATTAAGCTGATCTGCGCCGTACCTGCCTACCATAAACTGAGCTAGCTTTTCCCTTATCTTGTTCATAACCGTTCATCCTTTCAATCAATATATAATTATATTTCAATGCTTAACAATAATATCTGGGGCCGCAACAATAGCAGCACATCTGCGCCATGCATAAGGTGGAACAGCACTGGCTCATATTGTTCAGCGGTACTCCGTATGACGACTGCCAGCCGCTGTATTCCTGCCCGCCCGACTGAATATCGTTGAGCGTGCGGCGGTATTCAAGATTATTAGGATCCATGCTCACAGCCTGACGCGCATGTTTGAGAGCGGTGATTGAATTGCCTACGGCATTATTTGCTATCGCGCTGAGATTGTACCAATCTGCGTTACGCTTATCCATTGAGTTAAGCAGGTTTATCGCGTCATCATAGGCTCCGTTTTGTATAAAGGTGCGCACCGAGTTAAGCCGCGCGTAATCCGCGCCGGTGTATGCTCCGCTGTATTGGCTGTTGTCATACTGACTGCCGCCTCCGTAGCCGCTGCCCGAATAGCCGCCATATCCTCCGCCGAAGAAATCATCAAAGGGGTTGCCGCCGTATGAAGAGCCGCCTGAATAGCTGCCGCCGCTTGTAGATTGACCATACGAATTACTTGACGCCTTTCCGCTTTTTATTTCCTCATAAGCAGCATTGATCTCGCTCATTTTTTTTGCGGCCTGAGCATCTCCCGGATTTAAGTCGGGATGATATTTTTTGGCAAGCTTGCGGTAAGCCTTGGCCACCTCATCTTTTGACGCATTCGGCGAAACTCCCAGAACCTCATAGGGATTTTTTGCCATTAAATATCCTCCTCATCACTGTGGGGCTTATTATCATGTTTATGGATATTTTGCATGTGTTGGTTGTATTTTATCCATATGCCCGCACAAAGTATGTTTTCCATCACACTGCGGTCAGTCACAATCGGAAGCCGTTTGAAAGCGCGCATAAAATCACCGCCCATTATATTGAGCATTTCGTCGATTTCCTCTGGGGAAACCGTCATTAATGGGTTATAGCGTTCCTTTTTCAAGTCACTTCTGAGATCGACCGCCGCATCCATTATATATATAAATCTGCCCAGTGTATGCCCGAACGAACGCAGGCTGTCGGCAAGCTCATCTGAATCATCAATTACAAACAACTCACCCATCAGCCTGCCGAAGCAGTTGGCGGGCAAATCGGGGTTAAATTCACCGCCGCGCTCCAGCTCGCTCAGCTCCGAAAGGCAGTTCACGATTGCCTCACACTGTCGAGGATAATTTTCGCTGATTTTTTTGCATTTGCCGCGAAATATCGAAGATGCAGCCAGCGAGGCAAGATTTTTATCATCCTGCCAGTCGTCCGTAAGCTTATAATAAGCAAGCACGACGTTCATATACGCCGCGTAATCGCTTGCCGCAGAGCGTATTTCAGTGTGTTTCTTAAAGGGATGAAGCACGCATCCGCTGTCGGTGGAAACTTCCTCCATGCCGTAAACCGATGAAAGCAGCATGGCGAGAAACGCCATGTCATAGGTAAGCAGAAATCTGCATTTCTGCCCCGTGCAGCTGCCCAGCGATTTGCAAAGACCGCAGTACCAGCCGCGATACCGTATTTTATCAGAATCGCTTAAAAGATTCGGCGCAGCGGTAACATACCCAAACATCGGACAGCCTCCCTCACATGAAATAGTCATTTTAATTATAACTAAAACTTTCCATATTGTCAATTATTTTCCAAGTTCGTTCATCACCGAGCGTAAATTGTCGCAGGCAGAGATAACTTCGTTATCGTCTTTTGACCTCAAAGCCTTTTGAGTGCGCTTTATTGCCTCCTTGAGCATGGAACGCTTGTCTTTGTCCTTGAGTTCCTTTTCCATAGCCTGCGCCTGATAAATCAGTTCCTCAGCGGAATTGCGCGCCTGCGCCTGCTGCTTTGCTCTTGAGTCCTCGGCGGCATACTCTCTCGCCTCATTTACGGCGCGATCTATTTCCGCCTGGCTGAGATTGGACGAAGATGTGATAGTAATTTCCTGCTGCTTGCCCGTACCCAGATCCTTAGCCGACACGTTCACGATACCGTTTGCGTCAATGCTGAATGTCACCTCGATCTGCGGCACACCTCTCATCGCTCTGCGTATGCCGCTCAGCCTGAATTTGCCGAGCGTCTTGTTGTATTTTACCATTTCGCGCTCGCCCTGAAGCACATTGACCTCAACCGAGGTCTGGAAATTTGCGGCGGTGGAGAATATCTGACTTTTCTTTATCGGAATAGTGGTATTGCGCTCAATTATTTTGGAGAATACACCACCCACCGTTTCAATACCCAGCGAAAGCGGTGTAACATCAAGAAGCAGCAGACCGTTTACCACGCCGTCAAGCACGCCGCCCTGAATCGCCGCGCCCATGGCGACACATTCATCAGGATTGATGCCCTTGAAAGGGGCTTTGCCGGTAAGCTCCCTGACAGCCTCCTGCACGGCGGGAATTCGGCTGGAGCCGCCCACCATGAGCACCTTGCCTATGTCGCTGACCGTAACGCCCGCATCGCTCATCGCCTGGCGAACAGGACCCATTGTGGCCTGAACCAGGTGCGCTGTCAATTCGTTGAATTTAGCGCGGGTAAGCGGAATATCCATGTGCTTGGGTCCGGACGAATCCGAAGCGATAAACGGAAGATTTACGTTTACCGAGGTGACGTTGCTAAGCTCAATCTTTGCATTTTCGGCGGCTTCCTTCACACGCTGCATAGCAGTTGCGTCACGGGTGAGGTCGATGTGCTCTGATTTTTTAAATTCGCTGACGAGATAATCCGCTATGCACTTGTCAAAATCGTCGCCGCCCAGGCGGTTATTTCCGGCTGTTGCCTTGACTTCGATAACGCCCCCGTTTATGTCGAGAATAGACACGTCGAAGGTACCGCCGCCGAGGTCGTAAACCATAACCTTTTTATCCTCTTCCTTGTTCACGCCGTATGCAACTGCTGCGGCTGTCGGCTCATTGATAATGCGCTGCACATTCAGTCCTGCAATCTTTCCCGCGTCCTTGGTGGCCTGACGCTGAGAATCGGTGAAATACGCCGGAACGGTTATCACCGCATCGGTCACAGGCTCGCCGAGGAATGCCTCTGCGTCTGACTTTATCTTTTGCAGAATCATCGCGGAAATCTCCTGCGGTGAATATGCCTTTCCGTCTATTTTTACCTTGTAATCACTGCCCATTTCACGCTTTATGGAGCTGATGGTGCGCCGGCTGTTGGTAACGGCCTGACGCTTGGCAATCTGCCCCACCATGCGCTCTCCGTCTTTTGAGAAAGCCACAACTGACGGTGTGGTGCGGCTGCCCTCAGCGTTTGGAATCACCACAGGCTCGCCTCCCTCGATAACTGCGGCGCATGAATTGGTTGTACCTAAATCTATACCGATAATTTTTGACATAATAAAAATTCGACCTCCATTTACCTTTTATGACATCATTTTAATTGTGCAATATAAACTGATTTTAAACTGGCGGCAGTTATCACAAATTCTTTATAAATGCCGCATATATTCATCTAATATATTGCTTCATCATTATTATTTTACGCGGATATTGTGATTATAATGAGTTTGCAATTTGATAAATACGCAATAAAAAAACGAAATGCAAATTTAAAACTTATACTAATTTTCAATTAAAAAAGTACAAAAAAATCGAGCGAAAAACTTGCGTATATGGTTTTTTGCGAAGATTTTTTGTCGTACTTTTATTGAAAATTAGTATTAAATCTGCATTTCACAAAGCTTATTTTTGCAGCACCCTGACATAATATTCTACCGTCAGCCTGAGCGATTGCGTTGCTTCAAAACGAGCGCGGTTTTCGGGTTTTACTCGCAGGGTGTGCGGGGTCATATTGAGCAGGTTTATCAACTGCGCATTGTCAAGCGTCATTTTAAAGGAATTCAGTTCACAGCTGATTTCACGCAAAAATCCCTGCGGCTTTTTCGGTCGCTTGTGCTGCTCGAACACATCGTCATATATTATTTGCTTAAGCTCAATCAGATGGTTATTTCCGGCAGTAACCTCCACGACAATGCCGCCCGGTCGCAGGATTCGTGCAAATTCCTCCTCGCAGACCAGCGAAAACATAGCGGTAATCGCATCGGTCGAATTGTCGGCAACAGGCAGGTGCGAGGCTGTCGCAACCAGCCAGCTTATCGACTTGGTGCGGGAACAAGCCATTTTCACGGCGGCTTTTGAAATATCCGCACCAATAACTGCCGACTGTGGAAATTCGCCGAGAAAATGAGAGGTATAATATCCCTCACCGCAGCCGATGTCGGCAATAGCGGGATTGTCGCCCGAATATCTGCGGATTGCGGCGATTACGTCATTGCAGATTTGAGTGTAATGACCCTCATTAAGGAAATTTCTGCGCGCCGCAAGCATTTCGGCAGTATCACCCGGGGCGAGTGAGTGCTTTTGCTGAACGGGGAGCAGGTTGACATACCCCTGCCGCGCTATATCGTAGGTGTGATTTACGGTGCAGGCAAGCGAGCCGCCCCGTTGCAGGAGCGGCTCGCCGCACACGGGGCAGATTAAATTTTTACAATTGATTTCTACCATTGTCATCCACTCCCGTATATGAATTTTAATTTATAATGTAAATCATAATTTATCTGCTGATGTCCACTCGCAAATCTTCGATTTTCTCGTTAGTTTTTTAGGGGCTTCGCATTTTTCCTATTGCAAGTTTTTCTTGCACTTTAGCTTTGTGGTGGCTTTGCCCCCACGCCCCCACAATGGGCGCTGCCCCTTGACCCCGCCAAGAGGACCAGTCCCCTTGGATTCCCGGCGTTGCGTACTCTATGTTAAATTATGATTTATCATACATCTATTTCATATTCGGCATACCCGCAGTTGGGC
>JAQXFQ010000094.1 GCA_029005175.1 Bacillota bacterium | reverse complement strand
AAAGAAATCGCGGCAAAGCTGTTTTTGAGCGAAGGCACGGTGAAAAATTACATAAGCAATATACTGCAAAAAGCCGGCTTGGATCACCGCACACAGCTTGCGGTGTATAATCTTACAGGCAGAAAATAGTATCGGTGCCATGTCACCACATACGGCAATATCTTACGGATAAATCCCGCCCCGGTTTCACGGTCTTTTGCGGCCGGCTGTGCATACTGTTTTACGGAAAATCGAGGCGCAATACGGCTGCTACAATCTGCTTGAGCCAATCAAGCCGGTGCGGGAGGATTTGTCGGGCGAAAAATTGAATAAGCGAAAACAACAAAAACCACCGAATTATGGATTAAGCTCCGTAATTCGGTGGGTTGCTTTGTGATTGGGAGAAAAATTACTGCTTTTCGATTTTGTAGCCCAGCTTGATGATGCATTTGAGCGTTTCCATGGCCGTGTTGCGGTCATAGGACTTTTCGTCGTCGCTGAGTTCTTCATACTCGACTAAGCAGGGGTGCTTTTTCTGTGCATCGTCACGCTCGGAACCGTAGGTCCAGCCCTGCGCTTTTCTTCCGGCAGCCCATACCTCGTGAGTGTTCCTGGCGAGCAGCTCGGTGAGCTCGAGAATATCCTCGCTGAGCTGTACATCTGATGTGTCGATTGGATTGGGTGTGTAATTTGTGTAAGACATAATAAAAATCTCCTTTCGTCTTATCCGTTCGGAACCTCAGGTTCGCGGTCATTTTTTATCATAAGCCACTCGGCATTTTCCTCAAGGGCTTTTTTCATAGTGATGCCACGGCAGCAGGTCATACGTTAATTTCACGGCAGAATCCGATTTATTCAGTGTATCCATTATAAAACATAACGCTTGATATTGCAAGCAGTTTACATGATTTTATCATATTAACGGCGAAACTTTAGTGCTCTAACCACAAAAAATCTTGTAATCTCTCAATGATTGAGAATGTAAAATAAATGTGCAGACGGATTGAATGTGGAAGAGTATTTTGCAAAGCTCTTTTATTCCGATGAGTCTATTCTACCTTGGTTAATCTCATATAATTGAATAAATATTAGTATAAAAATAAATTATTAAGGATACGCTTTTAATAAGCCATCAATTTCCTGTGCTCTTATAATTTTTTACGCTTATTCGCCAGAATAAATATGCGGCGGTGTACAATACAACTCCCACAAGCGGCGCAACGTAAATATATAATTCGGGATATTGGGCTAAGTCGCTTTTTCGGAGCAGGTACTGAGCGGGAAAATAATTTACAAAGGCAAACGGAACAACATATATCATTATCGTCTGAAAAAATTTGCCGAATATACTTATGGGATACCCTGCAAATCTTCGCATTTGCCAGTAGAATATATCGCGAAGGCTGTTTGTCTCAACGAAGTAAAAGCTGAGCGAGCTGAAAAATACAAACATTCCGCCCTGTATCAATATGCCGCCGATTATCGCGGATATGTAATATATTGTGGTGGTAAAATTCCATGTTATCCCCACGCGACTTGCCGACACGATGAACAGAAGCACACCCAATCCGCCGTGTCCGAATGCCGCAATAACATCCGCGTTGTTCGATATAAGCTGTATCAGCAGTCCGCGGGGCGTGAGCATCAGGCGGTCGAATCGCCCCTCGCGAATCATTCGGCTGAAGTCGCGAAGGTCTGCAAACAGCACGACCACCGCACTGTAGGTCAAAAATAATATGCTGTAGAGAAAGAGCAATTCATTGATATTCCAGTCGCCCAGCGTGTCAAATTTCATCAGAGTAAGGTAAATTACAATGATACCTGTTGATTCACGAAAGAATACTGCAAGTGTGGCGACTATTGAATCCGCCTTGTACTGCATTCGAGCGTGAAAGCTCATTTTGAGTGCCTTTGCCATGACCTTTAATTCATCCATAACCTCAAATCAGCCTCCCTGAACTACAAGTTTTTTTGTGCCTTTTTTCCAAAATATGTCTCCGATTACGAATAAAACTACAATCCATACAGCCTGATTGATCATGCATACGGCGATTTCGCTGCCGCTTATCTGCCCAAGATACAGCCGCACGGGGGTAAAATACACCGATTCAAAGGGCGTGAAGCTTATAATTCCGCGCAGCATTGACGGCATGAACCACAGAGGAATCATAGCGCCTGTCATAATATTTACCAGTACGTTTTTCATGACGATAATGCCCCACACACTGAAAAGCCAAAAGCTCCATGTCTGCACGATAAAGCTCAATTCCCAGAGTATCAGATATCCCATCACCGCGCTGATTGCCATGAGCAGCATATTAATCGCGCTTGACGGCGGCATCATACCTATGGTGAACGCTGCGAATATCAGCGACGGAACGAAATTAAATACCAGCTTGAATATGCTTTCGCCTATGTGTTCCGAGAGCAGACGCAAACGGAAACTCACAGGCTTGAGCAGTTCATTGCTTATCTCGCCCCAGCTGATTTTGTCGGGCAGAAACATTTCGTTAAAATCAAATGCGTTGGATAATCCCAGCGAAATTATAAAATTTGTGACCACCATGTTTAGCGTAATTCCGTCAACATCGCTGCGACCGCCGTAAAGTGCCTTATAGATGCTGAAATACACGATAAATGAAAAAATGGTTTTCAATATGCCCATAAAGCAATCCATTCGATAAGCCGTTTGGTTGCGGAACTTTTTTACGGCGAATTCTGCATATGCCCTCATAATTGCAATTCCCCCTCGTATATATCGCGGATTATGCCATCAATTTCGGGTTCTTTAATTGATATGTCGTTTACGTCGTACTGTGAAAAAATACTTCCCATTACTTCGTTGACGGGACAGCGCTCAGAGTCAAATTCAAATCGCTTGCAGATTTTACCGTGCTCGGAAATATCGGTGATTTTGACATTGTTGCCGAATTTGGCCAAGTCCGCCGCCGAATCGTCCGCCATCTCGGCTTCAATGATTTTCCTGGCGGCATATTTGCGCTTTATTTCGCTCACCGTGCCGTCATATATCTTGTGTCCTTTGTCTATGATAATCAACCTGTCGCACACCTTTTCGATGTCCTGCATGTCGTGGGTGGTGAATATCATGGTGATATTTTCAGTGCGGTTCAGATATTTGATGAACTCGCGGATTTTTTCCTTTGCAACTACGTCAAGTCCTATTGTCGGTTCGTCAAAAAATACGATTTTTGGCGAATGCAGCAGTGCCGCCACAATATCTCCGCGCATTTTTTGTCCGAGTGAGAGCTGGCGCACAGGCTGATTTATAAACTCACGCATATCCAGCAGATCGATAAATTTTGCGAGATTTTTCTCGTATTTTTTCTTGGGTATCTTATAGATATAGCGAATGAGTTCAAAGCTCTCTATCAGCGGCAAATCCCAGTTAAGCTGAGATTTCTGCCCGAAAACAACGCCGATATTTGCAACATATTTCTTGCGCTGTTTGTATGGAATATAGCCGTTTACGCAGATACTTCCGATGTCGGGGTGAAGTATGCCGGACAGCATTTTAATTGTGGTGGATTTTCCCGCACCGTTCGGACCTATAAAGCCTACAATCTCGCCCTCGTTTATGGAAAAGCTGATGTCGTCAACCGCGCGGCGGTGTTCGTATTCCCGCGAGAAAATGCCGTGTTTGCCTTTTTTTGCTATTTTGTAGACCTTGCTTATGTTTTTTACTTCAATCATTTGTCAGTCAGCCTCCCGAGCGTAAATTTTCTTAATGGTATCCTCCAGATTAGGTTCAATCAGCTTGATGTCGCGAATTTCACATTTCTGCCTGATGTGGCGTATAATTTCAGCCGTGCCTATTTTTCGTTTGTTAAATTCAATGACGATGTTTTGGTCGGCAATGCAGAATTTTTCCACAGGCAAATCTTCAAGGTCAGGCAGAGCATCGCATTTGAGCTTTAGCGTGCAGAACGAGCCGTATTCATCGACAAATTTATGTAGGTTTCCGTCGAACAATATCGCCCTGTGGTCAAGCACGATAATTCTTTCACACAGCTGTTCCACCTCCTTCAGATAATGCCCTGCGTAAATGACGGTCATATGATTTTGCCTGCGCATGTTGTCAATACACTGCAAAATAAAATTCTTTGCCGCAATGTCAATGCCGATGGTAGCCTCGTCCAAAATCAGCAGTTTGGGGTGGGGAAGAAGTGCATATACAAGCTCACATCTCATGCGCTGTCCCATGGAAAGCCGGTGCGGCTCGCTTGACAGCAGTTCGGAAATTTGCAGAGCCGAACATAATTCGCTCAGTCTGATTTTGTAATCGCGGTCGGAAATATTATGCATCGCGGCGCAGCTTTCAAAGGAATATCTGAGCCTCATATTTTTCCAAAGCTGTGTCCCGGTGCCCGATACATAGCCGATTTTTCTCAGCGCTTCCCGATTTAATGCGGCGCTGTCCTGCTGCAACACGCGAACTAAACCGCTGCTTGCCTTGAGCTTGCCCAGCAGAATATTTATCAATGTAGTTTTGCCTGCGCCGTTCAATCCGATTAATCCCACACACTCGCCCTCGGATATGTGGAAGGATATATTCTCCAGCACATTTTTTTCGCCGTAAGATTTTGACAGCTTATCAACCACAATCATCTCTGTAATTCCTCCTGTAGCCCGCTTATGTTTGTATAATAAAATAAAAATATCCCACAGTCAATTGCTGTGGGATATTCTGCAATTCAGCAGGGATAAACGGCATTTATCACAAAACAGCCGTCCTGCTCATAAATGTCAAGCATACCACTGTATTTTTCCGTGATATTTCGTATTTGAGCTATTCCGAAGCCGTGCCCTTCGCCTGCTTTGGTGGTCTTTAATTCAGGGTTTGTATCAAGCACTGAATTGTCAATGGAGTTGCGAATGTTTATCACATCAAAGCCCTTGCTGCGGTAAATTCGTACTCCTATAAATTTGCCCGATGAATGTTCTGCGCCTGTAATCGCGTTGTCCAAAATATTGCCCAGCAGCGCCGAAAAATCAATGCTCTCCATATAGTCAAAGGATAGATTTTCTATTTCGGCTTTTACGTCAATGCCATTTTCGTAAGCTGCCGAGAGTTTGTCATTGATAATGTAATTCATCAGCGAGTTGCCGACGTAGATGTAGGAATATACCTTGTTGAGCTTGTTGATAATGCCGCTTATGTACTCCTTTGCGGTGTCGGTTTTTCCCTCATTGATATAGGACATAAGCACCAGCAGATGGTTTTTCATATCGTGTTTGAGCAGGCGGCTTTTATTATGCAGAGCTTTAATTTCCTCCGCCATGTCCAAATGCTTTGAGTAGTCGGATTTGAGATTGTCAAGTTCTTTTTCACAGTCAATGCATCTGGCTGCGTACTGAGAAAGCATTTGGTTTATTGATTTGTTCTCACGTTCGATGGATTTTCTTTTGCGGCGTTCACAAATCAGCAGATATAGCGCAAGAATAAGCATGGCGGTGAGCAGCGCGATTATTGCGGTTTTCACGGTTGACTACACCTGCTTTCTGAACATTTCGAGAATTTTTGCCCTTACAGCTTTTTCATAATTTCTGCCGACAGGCACGGTGTGGCCGTTTGACATAATCAAGCAGTCGCCCGCCGTTCGCTCGATTTGATTTATATTTACAATAAATCCTTTGTGCACGCGAATGAGGCTTATTCCGCCGTCCTGATTTTCTATGGAGGAAAGTGTATCGCGATATTTTTCGCAGCCGTCGGGCAAACAAATATTCACGTAATTTCCCTCGGACTCAATGTAAATGACCTCGCTTGTCTTAATGCGAACGACCTGCTGCCCCTTTTTGATGATGAGATAGCTTTTTTCGCTCTCCCAATTCTCAATTATTCTGTCGATGACCCCGCTGATTTCGATGTCAAAGTGAGATTTGCGTATGAATGCGAAAGGACTGTATTGAAATGTATCGTAAACAAGCATATCGTGGCAGGTTACAAAAATTATGGTAGTATTGAGCTTTTCGTTTTTTATCATTCGTGCAATTTCCATACCGCTGATGTGCGGCATATCTATGTCAAGAAAAACAGCATCTGTTTTTGTGCTTCGTAAAATATCCGCAATCATCGTAGATTCCGATATTTTAATACATTCTGCGTTTATGCTTCTGCGTTGAAATTCCGTTAAAACCGAATTGTAAATTTTGTCGAGAACGGCAGTTTCATCGTCACATATTATAACTTTAAAAATATCAATACCCTCCCTTAATAAATTTAAGCAAGAGATATTATATCATACTGCGGACGTCCTGACAATTACAAAATAACACGTGGAATATGGATAATTGGTATAATTGGTATAAAGAATGTCGTATGAAAAATTTTGCGCTGTTTTCAGCGTATCCTTAATAATTATTTAAAATTTTATTTGAACTTATTTTATATTTTTTGGCACTTAATTATGTAGGCTTTTCATAGGAGGCTACAGGATACTATGAATAAAACTGAAATTATTGATAACATAGAAAAGGCTATTGACGGAGATCAGTCGGCGATTACGATTTTATATAATTATACATACTCAAATATGTATTTATTAGCTTACAACCTGTGCAGAAATGAAAACACTGCGGAAGATATATTGCAGGAAAGCTATATTACAGCGTTTAAAAATTTAAAAAAACTGCGCCGCAAGGACAGCTTTGAATTTTGGCTTAAGGGCATAGTGATAAACGAATGGCACAGATGCGTTCGTAATGATAAAAATGCCGCACTTATGTCGCTGGATGATGTTGAATATGATATAAAATCGGATGATAATTATATACAGGATATTGCTGAACGCAATGAAGTGAAAGACATGCTTTGGCAGTATATCAACCAACTGCCGGAAAATCAGCGAATATGTATTATTTTGTTTTATTACCAAGGTATGAGCATTGAAGAAATAGCTTTGACGCTTAATATCCCCAATGGGTCGGTAAAAAGCCGCCTTTATTACGCAAAAGCTAAGCTGAGAAAATGTTTAGGTAACAAGGACATTTCGCTGAATTCCATCGCTGCCGCTTCGGCAACGGGTGGACCGTGGCAAGGCAGCGAAGCTATGCTGGCCAGAATAATGGCGGCTCTTAATACCACCGCCGGAGGTACTGCCGCAGTGGCAGCCGAAACAGCCGCAGGTGGACTTCTGCTCAGAATAATGATCGGCTGTGCCGCAGCGATAACGGCGGTCGGTCTGTCGGGAGCAATTTTGAATGGCATTCCTGAGCGGGAGGATACTGAGCCTGACTTGAAAACTTTTTCGACCACCGTTGCGTCCACGACCACAACAACGACACTCGCCGCGACTACCACCACAACAGCCGCCACAACTGTAACTACAACTGCGTCCGCTACCCGGGCTGAAACGGTCACATTTGATTATCAGGTCGTGAGCGGCGGAATACAGCTGACAAAATATACAGGCAGCAGCGGCAATGTTGTGATTCCCAAAGCTATTGACGGACATGCTGTTGTGTCTATAGGTGACGGCGCTTTTCAAAAATGTCGGAATTTGCAGCGGGTGGAGATACCCGGCTCTGTAAAGACCATCGGCAGCAATGCCTTTAAGGAATGTGTAAACCTGATGAGCGTTTCTTTGGGAAGTGTCAATAAAATAGGCGACGCGGCTTTTTTGGGCTGTAGGTCGCTGAAAAAGGTGCGTATTCCCGACAGTGTAAAATCTGTTGGAATATATGCGTTTTCATATTGTTCGCTGCTCGCCGAGGTCACTTTGGCGGAGGGAACGGAGCTTATCAATTACTGCGCCTTTTATAAATGCCCGAAGCTGAGCAAGGTCACGCTGCCCGCGTCTCTCAATCAGATAGGCAGGGACGCTTTTGCGGAGGCCGACCCAAGCCTGACATTGTTTGTTTATGACGGCTCATATTCGCAGGAATACGCTGCGGCAAACGGAATTAATACACAATTGATCGGCTGACAGGCTTAGATAAAAATAAAAAAGTGAATAATCATCGTGCAAGAACGGAGGATGATTTATGCAGAAAAAATCCGTGAATGAAATAGATTTCTCAAAGGTGCGCGAGTTGCTTTTTAAGAGCAAGCGGCGGACGGCAATCGTTATTGCGGGATTCGTTGCCCTGATTGCGGCAATCGTGATTATTGCGGTGCTGTGCTGCAACGCCGATGTGAAGTCGCGGCAGTATTCGGGGGAGGAGACAAATGATTCCCTGATAATGTGCATGGATGTAAAACGAATGGAAAAATACGAGGTGCTGGAGGTTCATGACGATAAAACAGGACCTTACAGCGAGAATGTGCTTGCGGAGGGGTGCGTTGACATACATATATGGCGGGATTTCACACGCCCCAAAATGTCCTGCAAAAAGCAGATTCTCGAAAAATATCCAAGGTTAAGCGGCTTTAAGAAGCAAAAGGCGGGGGATAACCCAATTATCGCAGAAAGAGCCGTATTCTATACAAAATCCGACGGTGAGAAATTATTTCACACTGTAGTGCTCCTGCGTGAAGATGGTTGGGATTACCTGGTGGATGTCGCTGTGAAGAAGGACATCGCCGATGATTACGAGGAGTACATTGACAACCTTATTGACGGACTGTTCTACTTGTGAGCTGTCACATATCGGAACACGACTTTATATATTAAGAGGGTAAGCAATTTCACATTAATTAATCATTATTGATTAAAAAAGAGGGAAGTAATAATGAGAAAAAGTATGACTTTAATTAAAAAGCACGCGGGCGTGGCGGTAATGTCGATTGCCACACTGCTTTTGCTTTTCGGTGCGGCGGCGTTTCTGCGCAATACGGAAATTTTTTCCGCCAAAGCCGAAAAAGACGCTGTGACGTCTGAGTCTGACATCGGCAGTGAGGAAGAAATTGCAGTGCCGGGAGATTTATACGCCAAGGCAACGGCGGATTTGAGTATACTTGCCGACGAGGGAGAAACAATTGAGATTCCGTTCCGCATTACTCACAAGGTTGGCGATCAGGACAGCCCTGTAGTTACGAGCCGGACTTCGCTCCCGACCAGCTTATTGGAGGGACTAAGCATAAATGGTACCTACATCAACGGAGGCGCCTACTATGTAAACAGCACAAGTATAGACAGCACCAAGGATTATGACGGCGGTGAATATAAATTCAGTCCCGGCGATAATATTATGTTTTACTGTATAAGACAAGGACGCCATTATCTGGATGAAGGCAATTTCAGAGTGTACTATATCAGTAACGGTGTGGAAACCGATATAAGCAGTACAAACTACGGCAGTTATTTAGCTAAAAAATTTACTGTGCCGGAGGATATTCCGGCAGACGCTGAGATTGTCATCAATGCGCCGTACATCAATTTGCCGGACGCGAGAAAAGCTGACATACACAGCAATAAGAATTTACAAGTCACACTTGAGTCTTCGGATTCAAGTAATCACCTTGACTATATTTATTGGAACGAGCCAAATGCCATAAGCGGCAATACCAGAGGGTATATATACAACGACACTACAGCATATCTTCAGGCGGGCGGCAAAATAAATATTTCAGGTGAAAGCCGCTACAGTAATGCGCAGAATAATTTTTCGCTGAAAAGCATAAAGATGTTTTCGGCCAATGAAAACGGTGACTTTACGGTTGATGAGAGCAGCTTGATTTCTTACGATGAATCTACCAATGTATATACACTCACCATGCCCAATAAGGATGTATTAATTGATATTGAGGCTGAAAATCACCTTAAGAAAACCGAAGTTGTCGTCAATTCGCCCGGCAATAAATGCAGTTTGGTGTCGGCTACTGCCGGTACGGAATCGAATTATAACAGCTATAGTTCCTACGGATTTTTGTTCGCTTCACCGGAAGAACAATCGGGACAAGTAATTTTGAGCGCCGGCGGCGGAACAGTGTATACCTATCCTGTAGGAGCGCAGGCATATTCAACAAATGCACGTTATATTTATAGATTACAGGGTAATATTACAAACAGTGACGCGGCAGCATATACAATAAGCTATATCAAGGTGGAAAAAATAGATGAGAGCGGAAATGTATTGGAGGATATTACCGATTCGGAGGAATTAGGACTGCGCTACGGATACGACCGCTCCTCCTACGGCATGGGCTGCTATATTACAACCAAGCCGATTGACGAGAATATCCGCATAACCTGCATCTTTGAGCAAAATTCTGCATATAAGCTTTATTTTAAGGAATATCCGGCGAATGACGGAACCAGACTTTATAATAATTTTTCCATGTATCCGCTTGATGGGGATGGCAATCCTAAAAGCACCTCTTATAATAATCGTACGTATTCAAGTGATACGGTTGACCTTGGAAAATGTGTTGTCGGTTCAATTATATCATATTCTCTTTATGCATACCCAACTACCGGTTCGCCGTGGACAACCCTTAAATCCATGGAAATATGGGAGCTTGATGAAAACGGCGAAAAAGTGCAGAAGCTTGACGGGCTTTTGCCCGAACCTACTTTGACAAAAGCCCGTGACGGTCTGATATATTATAACTATCAGGGTTTCACCATGCCCGATAAAAATATCCTCATCGAATTGAGTTATAATGACGGATATGCACCGATACTTGTGGAGCAGTATGTTGTTGACGACGACGGCACTCAGCACCCTGCGGGAAGTGAGTTCAGTGCGCAATTCACCGCCACTCCGTATGATTTCGGCGATGAGATATATGCATTTACCGATGCCGCGGGCAATCATGTAAATACATTGACGGCGTTATCCTCAGATGAGAATCATTATCAGTTCAAGACAAGAAAAAGCACAACCAATGTCTCGTTTAAATTAAACATGCCCGAAGGATATACTATGGCGGGTTTTAAATGGGGAACCAATAGTTACAGCTATGGGAATTTTTTTGATAACATCACATATAACAGTTTTTCCTGCTTTGCATCATGTGAGAACAGCACATATAATATGAGCGATTATGTCAATACTGTTATTTTTAATGGTAATTACGCATTTAAGTTTGTCATCTATTACGCCCATACTAATCCGATGACTGTAGTGCAAAAAACCGGCGGCGCGGTTGTGCCGGACAATAAAACCGCATTGGGTACGGTTACGCTATCCCGCGACGACAGCAGCAGCGAAAACACCCAGCTCGCCCCCTTCTCTGACGTGGTGGGCAGCACGACAGACGCCAGCCAGGGCAGCATATGGAACACGGCGGCATTCGCCTTGCTGTCGAACAATCAGGAAAATACCCTGGGCGTGTCTACGGGAACCAAGCTGAAGATAAGTGTAAAACCCGACGCACAAAGAATAATAAAATCGGTAAAGGCGTATAAGCTTCAGGGCGGCTCTGAAACCGAGTTTCCCCTGACGGCCTCCGGCGTGAGTTATACATCCGCCTCCTACACATCTGATGAGCTTGTCCCCGCTGATTGTGAGCTTCGCCTTGAGGTGGAATACGCCGTTGCGGATAAAATCAAGGTAGAGGTGCTCTGCACCGACGACAACGGAAATCTCGTTTCCAATACCACCGATGCGAGCGTAACAGTGACCGGTTCGGGGGCGATCACCTCGGATGGCGCTTTCCAGGAGATTGACGGCAGTAAGGCATGGCTGGACAGCTTCACCGTTACAACCGACAAAACGGTGTCTACCATAGGCAATACCAAGCTGGATATAGCCGTTGACCTGCCGGCTGATTCCGGCTATGTGCTGGCAAACGTATATGCGTTTCAGATGGACAGCAGCGGCAGCCCGAGCGGCGAAACCTCGCCTGTAACGCCGAATATTTTGGCAGAGGCAGGCGGCTTCCAGGAGGTGCGCGACTACTCCAGGTGTACCTTTACGATGCCGGGCAGCAGTGTGCTTATCAGAGTGTATCTGGCCAAGACGGCGACCGTCAATGTAACCTTCCGGGCAAGAAATGACGACACCGAATTTTCTACCGACAAAATCCCCGATGTAGAGGGAACGTATATCACATATAACAATAAATCGACTGCTTACGGCACAAAGTCTTACCCCGTAATCGTGGAAAACAAGTACAACGTCGGCTCATATACGCTTACCAAATCCCCTGCCCAGCGAACAGTTGATGTGCTGGAAAAAAGCAATATAACGGGTACTATATCGTTCCCCAGAGGATATGTAATCGCAAGTGTAGAAGCAGAAGAAATAAAAAACGACAGCACAAAGACGGCGATGACCTATAGCTTTTCAAACGCCAAGTTTGCAACAAACGATGCCCAGTATTTATATCAGGCTGATTTCAACTTGGGCAGTACAATAACTGCCGGTTATACTTACAATATCACGGTAAATCTGGAAAAGGCTGCGGGTGTTAAATTTGAGAGCTATCACAGTTCGGAAAACGGCTTTGTACCCAATAAAGGCCAAAGCAGCTGTATAGCTGAACTGTACGGTGAGCGCGTATCGGCAAACCCTGCGTATGCTTCGGTAACACCGTTTGCACAGGGGCGCGCGAATACAGACAGCGATACCCCCGAGTCGGCGGGTCCTATGTCCGGCAAGATAACCGCAAACTACAACCGCAGCTCGTATGATTATTACGTGCTCCAGGATACGACCCTGTCGCTTACCGCCAAGCCCACAGAGGGCGAGGTTGTTTCCGATGTAAAGGCGTATTTTGAAAACGACCCTCAAACCCTCATCAAAGTGACCGAAACCGCTAAGGATGATGACGGCACTGTACACTACAGCATACCTCAGAAGACCAAGCTGAGCGATGTTATGGTGGTTGAGGTTTACTTCAGCGCCGATTTGTCGGGCAGCATAACCATAATAAACGTAACTACAGACGGCAGTCCCCTGCCCGATACCTGCTACACAGAGCTGAGTATGGGAAATAACAGCTATCCGAATCCTGTTTACGACGTGACAAATGACACATGGCCGAGTTCGCCGATAACTTCTAATGCAGCAAATACAGAGTATAAGATCATGACTAATTCGTCAGGCAGTGTGCGGGCGGTTGCGGGCAGCGGCTATATACTGGAATCCTGTGAAATCAGATACCATGATGAAGATGAATACAGGGATTTATCAAGCACGAGCAGCAGCAGCAGGAGCAAAAGCTATGTGTTAAGAGCAAGTGATTTTACCGGCGATAAGAAAATCACGATAGTAAACACCTACCGTCCCGGCGCGGATATTGTGGTCTATCAGCACAGAGACCTGAATGAAGCTGCTTCGTATAATGTAGCTTCGTGCCTGTTTACCGCGTCAAACCCGGATACATCACTTCCCGACGGTCCGCTGTATATAAATAACAGGAGCTACACCGATGAGCATACGGCATGTGCTAACAAATCATACTATGCTCCGACAGACGAGTTTATGGTCGCCAAGGCTTCTTCGGTTTCACTGACCGTATCCGAGCCGAGAAACTACGGCTATACCCTTGACCGTATAGAGCTTCGCAAGGATGGTGAGCCGGTTGAAACTAAGTACCGCTCCGATTTGGCTCCGAGCGTTGACGGCAAGCTCAGCTACAGCCTGCCCGGGGTTACAGAGCAGCTTACGGGTGAAGGCTATCGGGTGGATATTTACTATAAAGCCGATTATGTTGATTTAATACAGGAATGTGTTGCTCCCGGTAATATACCTGTCAGCAGAGGCTGCAAAAGGGCAACAGTGACCTTTTATTCGGCATGGCCGGAGACAAATCCCATGATTCAGGAGCGTGTGAGCAGCGGAGAGTCTGCTGAGGGAAAGCTTGAGGGTACGGTGGATGATAACAATTACAGTTCATCAACCGATAATATTACCGTTGGTTTGCTCGATGGAACTGTAGATTATAAAGTAGTCATTGAACCGGATGCAGATCACAGAGTGCAGGAAATATGGTACGGCGCAAGCCGGAGCACGATGAAACAGTATGAGTCCCTGCCCGAATTGACCTGGGGTGAGAGCTATACCTTTGAGAACCTCGATGAACTCGGTGTGGCCGATATGAGGTATATGAAAATAATTTATGAGGATATAGTCAAAAGGGACAGTGAGGTTACAGAGATTCCGCCTGTAGAGAAAAACAGAGGTCTGCTGACAGTAAACGTATATGAGGAATCTGACGACGGCTATAAGTTCTCTGCCGATAATCAGGTTAAAATCAGCTTTAATCCGCCCGGCTCGGAAGCATTTGACTATGCACCGCGGCTTTACGAGAATGAAGCATTCGCTAATCTGGAACCGAGTGAAGAGAATGCGAATGTTTACTATTTCAACCTGCCTTACAAAGGCAGCGGCAGTGAGATGTTCTCTGTTGTCGAAAATACGTATGTTGACCCTGTTGCAACACCGAATACCGGCTATCGTCTGGAAAAGGTCGTTCTTATCAATCAGTCAAAGGGTACTTCTGAAGAAAAGATTTTCGCCCGCAGCAGCGACAATACTTATCACTTAGATGGTTCTAAAAGCAGTACTATAAATATGGCTACGGGCAACTGGTCGTTGAACTTCTATTTCAGCAAGCCTACACTCGAAATCGGTACAAATAATACCGCCGCCGAGCCTAAGGGTTCTGTTGACTTAAACGACGTCGAGGCCGTTGCCTCAACTGAATATATGAAGGCCTTTAAATTTGACAGCGGTACAGATTTAATATTGAAAGCAACACCTCTGGACGGCTATGAATTTGCCTATATTCTGACAGGTTCGAGCAGAACAAACATGACAGTACTGGACAGCAGCAAGATCACTGTTAACGCTGACGGCACTGCGGATATTGATTTCGGCGAGCTGTACAATGACGCTTATGTGCAGATACAGTACAGAAGCATAACCGATACAGCTTATTCGCAGATAAATATTGCACATTACAAAGAGGATGAATCGGGCAGCTATGTGCTCAGCACCGAGGGCAGGGTTCATGTGTCCGGCACACACAGCAACATCCCCGAACCGTTCCTTGTTGACGGCTCAACAGCCGACTATGTCGACCTGACAACTGAGGGACAGATAACAACGGAGGCTGCGAGCGGTACAAAGCTGACCGCAAGCGTGACGCCGCCTGAAAACTGCATTATAAGCGATTTCAAGGCGATGTATTACGACGAAAACGGTCAGGCTCACGACATTGAATACACCAAAACCGGCAACAGCTACGATTTGTCACAGGCTGTTGTGCTGAATTCCACAGTGTTTATCGAGGTCTATTATCAGAGCGGCTACCGTATTTATTACCACGGAAGCGGCAGCTCGGGCACAGTTCCATCGGATGAAACGGTATATTACAGCGGCGAATCCGCGACGGTTTTGGGCAAAGGCGAGATGATTAAGGAGCACAACAGCTTCCTTGGCTGGTCCACCATGAGCGGCAAAAACAGCGCCGAAGATGTAGAATACAACGAGGGCGACACCATTACTTTCAGCAGCGGCGATATTCATTTGTATGCAGTGTGGGAGGAAGAAGCAAGCTATAGAGTGGTCTACCACGCCGATGACAAGGAAAGCGGCAGCGTGCCGATTGACGGTCAAAGCTATTATCTGAATCAGGAAGCTGTAGTTCTCGATAATCCCGAGGCCAATCCCCTCAAAAAGACGGGATATACCTTTGCGGGCTGGAGCCTGAAAAAGGCGGACGACACCTCTGTCGCATGCAATGCCGGCGACAATGTAAGGGTTATTGCGGATAATCTCACAACTGCCGACGGTGCGACTGAGAAAGCAGTTAATCTGTACGCAGTCTGGAATGAAAACAGCTACACGCTGACGTATGATAAGAATACGACAGACACGGTAAACGACATGCCCGACCCGCTGAGCGTGAGCTGGAAATACACCGAGGTGGGCGGAAAGCTCACCCTGAGCGAGAGCGTTCCCAAGCGCACAGGTTATACATTCAAGGAATGGAACACCAAGGCAGGCGGCGACGGTGACAGTTACGCCGCCAAGGCTGAAATAACCAAGACTGCGGCAGACATTACTCTGTACGCAATCTGGACAGAAAACAGCTACACGCTCGATTATCAGACCGGCGCAGGACATGGCAGCGCAGTTATTCCGGAAGACGAGGAAAATTTGCTGTACACCTACATCAGGGAGGGGCATGCGCTCAGTTCACAGATACCTGCCGACACAGGCTATACCTTTGCAGGCTGGCAGGTAAACGGCGTTGACGATAGGTTAAATGCAGGGGCGAATGTTCCGTTTGCTTCCTTTGATAACGACAGCAAGACCGCCACGGCAGTTGCGACATGGACATTAAACAAGCATTGGGTGAAGTATGAGATAACAATTCCGAGCGACATCAGTTACACCAAGCCGGGCGATGAAGAAAAATCTTTCGGTGAAACAGTAGCTGTTGCGGTTGAACCCACAGGATATGATAGAGATAAGTACACCTTCAGCGGCTGGAGCAGCACTGATGTTACTATTGACGCGAGCGGCAGCTTCACCATGCCCGACAAGGATGTAATTATAAGAGGATCTTTCACCGAGAACGGCAAGGTAACTCTGATTTACGATGCTAACGGCGCAACAAGCGGCACAGCACCCGATTCTGTATCGCAGTACACCAAGGTTGTCGAGATAATTAAAGGTCAGGGCGATCTGCTCAGAACCGGTTACACATTTGACGGCTGGAACGCAAGCCCGGACGGCGACAGCACAGTATATGCGGTGGATACCACCCATACCTTTATGCAAGACACCAAAATTTACGCAAAGTGGATTCCCAATGAATATCATGTGAGATATTATGATGTAAACGGCGATGAACTTACTGACCTTGCGCAAACCCACAACTACGGCACAGATTTCACGGTGCGCCCGAAGGACGATATTCCAAGTGTTACAGGCAAGGAAATCGTGGGCTGGAAGTTTAAGGGCGGAATGGATAAGGATGCTGACGGAACAACCATCACAGGCAGCGGCACATATAAGATGCCCGCAGGTGATGTCGAATTCCAGGCAGAATACAACGATCTCTACTACACCGTGACATATCAGGTGTCAAATGCACCGAGCAGTTACCAAGTTCCCGAAACAAAGTCGTATAAGTACAATGATGCTGTAACAGTAGCAGACGTTCCAAATATTACAGGCTACAACTTCATAGGCTGGAAATGCAATCAGGTCGATGTTTCAGGCACAAGCTTCACCATGCCCGCAGAGAATGTGCTGATTACCGGCGTATTCACCGAAAAAGACAAGGTTACATTGACTTATGATGCAAACGGCGCCACATCGGGCACTGTGCCTGCTTCCGTAACCGATTACGATAAGGTTGTCGAGAATATTAAGGGAAATGTGGGCAGCCTTGAAAAGACAGGCTACACCTTCGACGGCTGGAAGGATGCAAACGGCACGGCTTACACAATAGGCGCTGAATACACCTTTACGCAGGACACTGTGCTTTATGCTCAGTGGAAGAAGGCGAGCTTTAATGTGGAGTATTACGAAGCAGACGGCACAACTCTTATCACCACACACGCCTATGGATATAAAGACCTTGTAAGCGTCGGCAGCGGCGTAACCCCGACAATAGGCGATGGCAAGATATGGAACGGCGAATGGACGCTTGTTAATACAGCACAGAGAGATGCTGACAATGTGGAAATCGGCACAAGAAACAATTATCCGATGCCGGCAGAAACCGTTAAGTATAGAGCAGTGCTTGAAACTAAGACATACACCGTGATTTACGTTATGGAGGGTGATATGCCGGGTGACTTGAGCTATACACCACCTGCCGCAGCAACCTACAATCACGGCGATACCGTGAATGTGGATTCTGTTCCGACAGGCTATGACACAAGCGAATACGAATTCACAGGCTGGGATTACAACGAAAGCGGCACTTATTACGCAGGCGGCACAAGCAACGCTTCGTTTACAATCACCGAGAACGTAGTTCTCAAGGGTGTATGGGAAAAGCTCACACCTCCTACCCCCGACAATGTAACAGTAACCTATATCAGCGGCGTTACAGGCGATGATATTACCGATTCTTCGCTGAATATCACGCGCACTGAGCAGGTAATTATCGGAAATGACTATACGGTTCATGAAAATGAGGGCTGGACAAATTACGTTCGCCCGGGCTATAGGTTCGTAAACTGGAAGGTAGCTGCACCTGACATTACAGGATCAAGCCTTATCGATAATTTAATAGCAAGATTTGCCGATCCGGCAAATCTCGGTCAGACCTTCTCAGGCGGCGATACTGTCACGGCATTGTCTGAGAGCATTACACTCGAAGCTCAGTGGGAGAAAGTAAAATACACCGTAACCTATGATGCAAACGGTGCAACCGGCGGTACGGTGCCCACAGATGACAATGAATATTCCTACAACGAAATTGCGACAGTCAAGGATAGTAATGACCTTGTAAAGGACGGCTTTGTATTTAAAGAATGGAATACACAGTTCAACGGAAACGGCACTGCTTATTCTCCTGACGCACAAATTACGATGATTGAGGATGTTACATTGTACGCAATCTGGAAAACCGAACCCTCCGATGACGTCTATTACACCGTAAAATATGACGGAAACGGCGCAACCGGCGGTTCTGTTCCGCAGGATAACACAAATTATCTTGGCGGTGAAAGCGTGACAGTATTCGGCAAGGGCAACCTCACGAAAACCGACTGTACCTTTAAGGAATGGAACACTAAAGCAAACGGCACAGGCACAGGATATAGTGAGAATGATGTATTCACTATGCCCATGAGCGATGTGACACTGTATGCGATTTGGCTCAACGGTGAGGGAGAGATTGTTTCTCCCGGAACAGGCGAGAGCGCGTTAGGCGTTCAGATTGCGGTAAGCCTGCTGATAGTTTCCATTCTGGCAGGCGGCGTTGTTGTCATGGCAACGCTGAGGAAGCGCAGAGAAAATAAAGAGTGTTAATGAAAATACTGAATAAATCAGCAATAAATTATCTGAAGACTCAGTATATAACCATAGGTTAAAGAAAACGACCTGCACATTATGAAATTCTTTCATAATGTGCAGGTCGCTTGTTTTTAAAATTTTTTGAGCAAAATATACATTTTGTTGTTGTTTTTTACATATTTATGGTATAATAATTTCATATAATTGCATAAATCGATATTAGGAGGTTATTTCATGTCGACTTGTCCTGCCTGTAAGAAAAATAAACTTATCTGTGTAGGTGATACATATCAGTGTGAAGATTCCGAGTGCGGATTTATCCAACAGATAAAGATTCGCAAAGCCCAGAAATGGCACTTGAAAATCGCCGATAACGAAAAAGTATATTGGCGGCGCGTTTTCTTTGCCGACCTGCCAGAGCTGGAGGACGAGGCGCTGTTCTCGCGCTATCTGGACGAAATCAAAAAATACTACGGCGATAAATTGTTCGGCGAGGCAGTCACCATGCTGTACGCGATAGTCACCGCCCGCGAGAGCCTCACCATGAAGGAAATCGCGTGGCTTTCGGGCGAGAAGCACATCACGATAAAGCAGCTGACCTTTATCAAGGACTTCGGCGCGCTGCTCAAGACCACCCGCGACAGAAACCGCGGTGCGCTGGTGAGTGCGGCGAGTGAACGCTACCGCGAGTATATCGAAAAAATGTTTCCCAGGCAGCGGGACGAGCTGGGCGAGATTTTCACCGACATGCTGACCGCCGCCGACCTCAAGGAGTACAAGAACGAGCAAGGCAGCTACAGCCTGCCCGACGGACTGACCTACATAGCCGCCTACCTGCCCACCGTGCTTGATGAAATACCTGATGAATTGTTTAACAGGGTTTACAGTGATGATAAGGAAAGTACAAATATTAATAACTGCACAAAAAACAGCATGGAACCGCACATTCTCTCCCGCCGAGCTAAGATGGGCGAGGTCTGGAGCGAATATTGCGGTAATGTGGGTTTGTACAAAAATCAGCTTGATTTTATAAATATTTCGGGAAATTGCTATTGGACGATGTGCGATTACAGCAACGCTCTTGATTTTAGAAATAAACAGGTTAAGCTGGGCGAAGAATATTTCGATTCGGGAAAAATTGATGATGAAAATTATGTTGCCACAGCATACATGAACAGAGGGGTTACATATGATGATTTAGGCAAGTACGCCGAATCACTGTCAGATTATGGCAAATGCATAGAAATCAGGGAAAAGCTGCATGCTGACGGAAAGCTATATGATGAGAACGACCTTGCCTTATCATACATGAACAGAGGCGGTACAAATTGGAGTACAGGCAAGTACGCCGAAGCCCTGTCAGATTATGCCAAATGTATAGAAATCAGGGAAAGGCTGCATGCTGACGGCAAGCTATATGATGAGAACGACCTTGCCTCAGCATACATGAACAGAGGGGTTACATATGATGATTTAGGCAAGTACGCCGAAGCCCTGTCGGATTATGGCAAATGCATAGAAATCAGGGAAAGGCTGTATGCTGACGGCAAGCTATATGATGAGAACGACCTTGCCTCAGCATACATGAACAGAGGCAATACATTAGGTGATATAAGTCAATATGACGAAGCACTGTCAGATTATGGCAAATGCATAGAAATCAGTAAAAGGCTGCATGCTGACGGCAAGCTATATGATTTGGGTGATCTTGCTATGGTTATGCTCAACAAGGGAATTTTGCTTGCTACCGGTCTTAACGACCAAGACGGCGCACTGGCTATATTTAATGAAGCTATTGCCATGCTTGAGGCAGAGAAAGAATTGTCTTATTCCGCAAATGATACCCTGCAGAGATTGTATTATCATAGAGACAGGCTGACAGGTAATTCAGATGATTTGCAAAGCCAGCTTGAAGTACTTTTTGACAAGCTGTTCGGCAGTATTGATGATTCAGATGAGGAATAACACAATGGCATACACAACAACAACTGCCGGTTGTACCTACAAATATCACGGTCAATCCGGAAAAGGCTGCGGGTGTTAAATTTGAGAGCTGTCACAGTTCAGAAAGTAGCTTTGTAAATCAGCAATAATTTGTCTGAAGGCTCAGTATATAACCATAGGTTAAAGAAAACGACCTGCACATGAAATTCCTTCATAATGTGCAGGTCGTTTGTTTTTGTTGTTGAATTAATTTTTTATTTCTTAAATGTCAGAATCGCACCGCAGTTGGGTGTGGAGGTTACACAGACAAGCTCGAAGCCTTTTGCTTCCATTTCATTTGCCTTATCCTCGATAAGCTTTGCGCGCTGTGCAGCGTCCTTTGTGAATCCTATCAATTCGGTTTTATACATAAATTTGTCACCACCTTTTCTGTCCCTTTGTTATGGTTACAGTATAAAAGGCGAAGGTTTAGAAAAGGTTAAGATTTCAGTGCAATTGGTAAAGATTTGGATAAATCAATAATTCCCCAAGAACTTAAAATCAGCCATTTCGGTGCTGAGGGAGCATATCAGCGAGCAGACTTTTTCGTCATGGACGTTTCCGTTGAAATCGAGGTAAAATCTGTACTGGAAGTTGCAGCCCTTGAGAGGACGGGATTCAATCTTGAAAATATTCATGCCGTTGGCGGCAAATCTCGACAGCACACGGTAAAGGCTTCCCGTCTGGTGGGGCAGCGAGAAGGTCATGCTGATTTTGTCCGCGCCCTCACGGATAATCATATTTTTGGATATGACGATGAAGCGCGTCTGGTTGCCGTCTATGTCCTGAATGCCCTCTTCGAGAATTTCCATGCCGAATTTCCTGCCTGCTACGTTTGAGGCGATAGCCGCCTTTGTCGGGTCGTTCCAGCGGGCGACGTTCATTGCGGCGACTGCGTTATTGCTGTATTCGTTGGTGTTGAAGCCGTGACGCTGTATGTATTTGGCGCACTGAGCTAAAGCCTGCGGGTGGGCGTAAACCTCCTTGATGTCATCAAGTTTTGCACCCTTTGGAGCGAGCAGACAGTGGTTTACGTCAACATCGGTTTCACCCACAATGTAGAATCCGTGGCGGGTGAGCAGGTCGTAAACATCATTGACCGCACCGGCAGTTGTGTTTTCGATAGGGAGAATGCCGAAATCAGTTTCGCCGCCCGTCACCGCGTCAAAAACATCCTCAAATTTGCTGTAAAAGAGCGGCTCGACGTCCTCTCCGAAGAACTGCTTTGCGGCGAGATGGGAATAGGCGCCCACAGTGCCCTGACATGCGATTTTTGAGCCTTTAAGCTCGCTGTCTGCGGTCATGAATTTTTTGCGCAGTTTGCCGTCCTCGCCGTAGAGCAGCATTTGCTGATATGTGCAGCTTATGTCGATAAGCGTGGCTAGAAAGGTGCGCGCCCCATTGCCGAATTCGCCGCCCTCTTTTTCCACGCGGTTGAGAATTTCCTCCTCGCGCTTTGGATTGGATATAGGTGTGCCGTCGCGCTTTTTGACCATGGCGACCTTTTCGCATGCTTTCATACGCTGAATGAAAAGCTCGAGGAATTGAGTGTCTATCGAGTCGATTTCTCTGCGTATGTCGGAGAGATTGATGTTTTCGGGAATATTATCTGCATTAATGGTGCTCACAGCTTGCCTACCTCCTTCATGAGATCGGTCAGACCGATTGCAACAGCCGACTCGATTGCCGGCAGAGCGCGGGGCACTATGCACGGGTCATGTCTGCCGCCGACTGTGAGGATAGCATCGCGGTGCTCCTTGAGGTCAACAGTGTGCTGCTCCTGCGAGATTGAAGGTGTAGGCTTGACCGCCGCGCGCAGAATGATAGGCATTCCGTTGGAAATACCTCCGAGAATACCGCCTGCGACGTTGCGGGTAGTGACGACCTTGTTGCCCACGATAGTGAATGGGTCGTTTGACTCACTTCCCCTCATTCTGGAGACGTCAAAGCCCGCACCGAATTCCACACCTTTGACAGCGGGAACGCCGTAGACTATGGAGGATAGAACGTTCTCCACGCCGCCGAACATGGGAGAGCCGATGCCTGCCGGAACGCCCACAGCCGCAATCTCTACTATGCCGCCCACGCTGTCGCGCTGCATTCTCGCGTCGTCAATCATGCGGCGCATAGTCGGCTCGGTTTCGGGCTTGTTTAGGGCGAAGATGTGCTTTTGAAGCTCGGTGAGCTGCTCGGCGCTGACCTCAACAGGGTCAAAGGGAATGTCAAAAATATTTCCAACAGCGTAGATGTGCCCCCCTATAGTAATGCCTCTGCGTGCCAGAATCTGGCGGCAGATAGCTCCCGCAAAGGTCAGCGGAGCGGTGAGACGACCGCTGAAATGTCCGCCGCCGCGCACGTCGTTGTAGCCGTTGTAGCGCACTGCACCTGTGTAATCGGCATGACCGGGACGTGGGAGACGCTGGAGCTTATCGTAATCCACCGAGCGGGTGTTGGCGTTTTCGATAACGGCGCAGAGCGGTGCTCCCGTGGTGGTGTCATTCAGAATACCCGCGCATACCTCGGGCATGTCTTCCTCCTTGCGGGGGGTGGATGTGGAATCGTTGCCGGGCGCGCGGCGGTTCATCTGAAACTGAATCTCGTCGAAATCAAGCTTCTCGCCCGCAGGCAGACCGTCGATTACCACACCGATACCTACGCCGTGGCTCTCGCCGAATATTGAAATTTTTATGTTATTTCCCCATGTTGATGACATTGGCTTTACCTCCAAGAGAATTATAAACGTCAAAGAATGACGGATAGCTTTTGTTTACGCTGTGCGGAGTGGTGATAGTGACCTCGCCCGAGGCACTCAACGCTGCAATCGCGGCGGACATTATGATTCTGTGGTCGCGGCAGCCGTCGACAGTACCGCCGATGAATTGGCTCACGCCCTCGATTTTCAGACCGTCGGGCAATTCCGTGACCTTGCCGCCCAGCGCGTTTATCATGCTCGCCGTGGATGCCAGTCGGTCACTCTCCTTGATACGCAGGCGTTCCGCATGGTCGATAATTGTTGTACCCTCGCAGAGTGCGGCGCATACCGCCAGACACGGCACCAGGTCGGGAATCTGCTGAGCGTTGATGTGCTGACCGTGAAGTGTACCCCTGTGCACTGTCAAATCGCCGTTTTGTTCGGTAATTTCAGCACCGAAGCCGCGAAGCAGCTCCAAAGCCGCCATATCGCCCTGAACCGAATCCATGCGCAAACCGTGAAGCGTCAGTTCGCTTCCCAATGCGCCGGCTGCGAGGAAGAATCCGGCGTGTGACCAGTCACCCTCGACAGTGTAATCGCGCGGTGTGTATTTTTGCCCTCCGGGGATAAACCAGCCGTAGTCGGTGCGCTCGACTTTTACGCCGAAGTCTGCCATACAGCACACCGTCATGTCGACATAAGCTGAGGATTGCAGCGGAGTGGTGAGAATCAGCCTGCTGTCGCCCTCACAGAGTGACAATGCAAACAACATTCCCGTGATAAACTGAGAACTGATGTCACCGCGAATTTCGTATTCGCCCGACTGCAGCCTGCCTCGGCAAATCAGCGGAAGTCCGCCCTCGGTGATGCATTCCACACCCGCTTTCGGAAGCAATTCGGTATAAATTCCTATCGGGCGGGGCAGAAGCGTGCCTTCACCGATAAATCTGCCGTTTATGCCCGCTGCGGCGGCTATCGGAATTATAAATCTGAGGGTGGAGCCTGATTCAATGCAGTTTATGTCAACCGGCTCATTGTCGGCGTGATTTTTTGAAATATCGCTTATGCCGTCAATAGTCAGCGTGCCGTCCGAAAACTCTACATGTGCGCCCAGTGCGGTGATTGCGTTGATAGTCGCGCGCATGTCGTTTGATAATTCGATTGGGGAGAGGGTGCTGCGCCCGTCTGCCAGAGCCGCGCAGAGCATGGCGCGGTGAGCCGCACTTTTGGAGGGCGGAATGTTGACCGTGCCGTGAAGCATGCCGCCGCTGCATTTGCAAATATCTTTATCTGTCATCTTATTCCTCCGCTTACGAATTTAAGCATATCGGCGCATTTGATTTTGTATACAAACGAATCGCCGATTGATTTCAGCAGCACGACGTTCATGCTGTCGCCGCGACGCTTCTTGTCGAGCATTGCAGCATTACAAATTTCCTCGGCGGTAAATTCGCAGGAGGTGGGCATGCCGCAGTTTTTCAGCACGGCTTCAATTCGCTCTGCCGTGCCTGATTGGGTAAGTCCTGCGGCTTCGCCTGCGCGCGAAATCATCAGCATGCCGATGCCAACAGCCTCGCCGTGTGCGTATTTTGTAAAGTTGCAGCATTTTTCGATTGCGTGACCGAGGGTGTGACCGAAATTCAGCAGCATGCGTTCGCCGGATTCGCGCTCGTCACGCTCGACAACGCCGCTCTTTATTTCAATTGAACGCGCGGTCAGTTCTTCAATCATATTCATGTCGGTGCCGTACTTCTCTATCAATTCAAACAGCTCAGCGGACTTAATGCAGCCGTGTTTTATTATTTCCCCGAAGCCGTCGGTGATGTATCGCGGCGGGAGTGTGCTGAGCGTGTTTACGTCTGCTATAACAAGGCAGGGCTGCCAGAAGCTGCCGACGAGATTTTTTCCGCATTCCAGGTCAATGCCGGTCTTGCCGCCGACTGATGAATCATTTTGCGAGAGAACGGTGGTTGGAATCTGCACGAATTTTATTCCGCGCAGGTAGGTTGCCGCCGCAAATCCGCACATATCGCCCGTGACGCCGCCGCCCAGTGCTACGGCGAAGTCCGTGCGCGAAAGCTCGGCTGACGCCATTGCGGCATACATGCCCTCGATAGCGGAGAGACGCTTGTTCTCCTCGCCTGCGGGAAATACGTGAACGAAAACCTTGTATCCCGCGGCTTCGAGAGAGGCTTTGACCTTCTCGGCATAAATCGGCGCGACGTTGCTGTCAGACACTATCAACGCGCGTTCGGACTTGGGAACAACGCTTTTTATCAACTCGCCGCACTTGTCAAGCGCGCCTTTTTCTATAATAACATCATACGGAATGCCCGCATTTACATGAATAATCCTGCTCATTCTCCAAGCTCCTCCTTAACTCTGCGGCCTCTCGCCAGCATTTCCTCCAGATGTGCCTGATTGCCTGACTTTATGGCGTCGCAGATTTCGGTTATGTTTGCAATCAATAAATCCAGCTCTTGGGTGAGCGCGTCGGAATTCTGCAGGAAAAGCTCTGCCCACAGATGCTCGTTAAGACGTGCCACGCGTGAAACATCGCGATAGCTGCCCGCCGAAAATCCCCTGTGATTGAGACATTGCGGACTTTGCACATATGCATTAGCCAGAACGTGCGGAAGCTGTGAGGTGAATGCAATCATCTTGTCGTGCTCGGCGGGTGAGCATACCACATGCATGCCGAAGCCTGTCTGCCCGGCGAATTTGATGAGCCATTCCACTTCATCCGATGTGCTGTCGTCCGAGGGAGTGATGATAAAGCTTGCGCCCTTAAAAAGCTCGGCTTCACTGTTAAAATAGCCGCCCTTTTCCTTGCCGGCCATGGGGTGTGTGCCCACGAATACAAAGCCGTATTTTGCCGCAATCGGCGGCATTTCCTTGCATATGTAACGCTTGATTCCCGAAACGTCGATAACCAGCGCGCCCTTTTTGAGCTTGCCGCCTATCTGCTCCATGTATTCCACAGCTTCCTCGGGATAAAGACCGAGAATAACCATGTCCGCCTCGCCGATGTTGTCGTCGGTCAGCTCCTCATGGACGGCACCGTCGGCAATAGCCTGCAATGTGGTGGATCGGGTGCGGTTTTTTGCCAATACGCGATAGTCGGTGTACTGAGAAATTGCCTTGGCGAAAGAGCCGCCTATCAATCCCAGACCGATAATCGCTATGTTTTTAATTTCTATCATAATATGACCATTCCTTTTGAGATTATTGGAAGATGATAAAATAATTGTTACCTTTAATAATACTAAATTCGCATAGGAATGTCAAGATACTTTAGCGCATTAATACTTTTAACCGCGAAAACTGACAGGCAAATTAAAAAGCCCGGCGATTTAGCTTGGCACTAAACCACTGGGCGGGATTTATCAGGTGGGTAATTTGACGTCCGAAGCTGAATTTTTACTGCAAATCGCACGCTGCACCGAGATAGTGGCTAATGTGTCGCCAAGCTGGGTGAAAAATGCCGCAGTAATTTGAAGCTCATCTTCGGACATTTTGCATGCAATTGTATTTGCAAGCGATGTTATTCCGAATGTCAGCTCACATGGGTTCATAAAAATCGCCTCTTTTTCAGTTTATGCGGTATGTCAGAAATTGTTCGGCAGGAAAATAAAAAACCGCATTTAATCATAATTGAAAAAATGCGGCGTCAGCGGTTGATTTTTATTTGTTTATTTTTCTATTATCAGTAAGTCCTATAAGGTAATCAACAGATACATCATGAAACTTTGCCATTTTTATTAATATATCTGTTGGAATATCGCGCTGCCCAAGCTCGTAGTTACTGTAAACCTGCTGCGAGCAATTGAGAGCCTGTGCCATTTGCATCTGTGTGAGGTCACTGTCCTCACGCAGGTCTCTTATTCTGCGATACACACCTAAATCATCCTTTCATCAATTTTTTTATGAAATAGTATATAATACTGCATTTTGCGGTATTGGCTTTTACTGCGAAATGCAGTAAAATATGTACGAAAGTTGTGTTTGAAAGGAAGGATTATTTATGTATTGCAAATATTGCGGCGAGCAGATTGATGACAATTCAAAATTCTGCAATCATTGCGGAAAAAATCTTGATTCAGGTTCAGCAGGGGTGAGTTTACCGAATATATCACTCAACAATTTTGAAATTAATGCCCTGATGTTTTCATCAATAGGTTTTATTGTGACAGTTATTTTGTGTTTTCCCACTTGGCTTTCCATAAGTATTCCGAGCATTTGGAGCGGTACACATACATATTCAGTGTCGTTATTTAATTTGGTTGATTTATTTCAAGACGCAGCTGATTTAAGTCAGAAAATCGGTGACGATGCATTTAATACATTGGCTGCTATAACTATGGCTAGTTGGTTTTTTTTATATTAATATTGTTTTTTATGAGTGTGTATAAGAAAAAAAGAGCAGCCTATGCAAGAGGTAAAGCATTTTCGATTTTAGCTTCTTTGTTTTCAATATTGTTTATACTTATTGTTTCAGTAATCGGAAGTGAGTTTCCAGAAGCTTCATATGATATTATTAAAATATCCTCAAGTGTCTGTCCTGTTGTAATAGCAATTATAAATATTATCGCGGTTATTTGGTTGTTTGCAGAAAGTAGAAATCTGCCTGAAGAGGATGAAGAAGACGATGAAGATGATGAAGATGAATTTGAATTTGAAAATGAAGACTATGATGATGATTTAACGGATGAAAATGCTGAGGAATTTTGGGAAGAAGTAAAAAAACATAGTTATGGTTATTATAAGCAGCCCCTTAATAAAAAATAGACTCTTGCCGCCGAAGCACACTGAAAATTTCGATGTGTTTCGGCGTTTTTATATTTCCTGTTGATAAAAACAAAAAGTTCCACAAAAATATTGGCTTACATAAAAATTCATGCTATAATTAAATCGTATTCACATTATGCGGGAAAATCCCGCAGCCAAAACCTCCATTAACCGGACAACAAAAGTTGCTGTAGGAAAAAACGTGAAATGGTCTACGGGACTTTTCAAAAAAAATTTACCGGAATAAGTTTATTGCTTTGGTTTTCAAAAGGGTGATAAGGTTATCCTATCGTGGAATCCCACTCCTTAAAAAACGCAATGGCGCTCAGGTCGCTTCCCAGCGTTGTCCTATCCTCCATTGCGGTAAAATCAAATTAATTACATCACGCATTGTCACACATTACAATTTTTAGAAAGGATTTGTGTAATTAAATCTTTTGCTGGGGGGGTGATTTAATTATACCGGGAAAATATGAAAATATCCGCAATAGAAATGGAATCCTTGCGATATGCTCAGATTAATATTAATAAAATTGTAAGAGCTATTGATAACTTTTCACTGCCGTTAAAATCGATTACTGAGGCAAATACTTGCGACCGTTTTGTTTTGCCTTTTTTGGATGCTTTTGGGTGGAATCCAAGTTATGAATATTGGAGCTCACAGCACAGAATCGGAAGAAGTAAAATGCATGCGGATTATGCGTTTTCAAAAACGGGGTACGGCTGGGTATTTGTTGAAGCGAAAAGAATTGGTGTTAAAAATCTTGACAAAAATAAACAATGCCAAATGCAAATTACAAAATACTTCAATAGCTGCCCCGGAGCGCATTTAATAATATTAACCAACGGCGAAGAGTATTGCTTTTATTCCTATGGCAAAGAAATGGAAATCCAGCCAAAGCCTTTTATTAAATTCAACATTCGCACACTTGATCTGACTGGCAACGGCACATTTCTGAGGCATTTATTCATCAACAAATTCAATATCGGTAACTGGCCGAAATACGCCGAGATAAGCCGTTCATTATCTGACATCCAATATGCACTGCGCAAAGCTCCCGATACTCTCGGTAAGCAAAATTTAATTAATAAGTCCTTTGAACTGATTTATCCCGAATTGGATGAGGATGAGCGCAACGAGGCTATCAGATTTTTCAGTACATACAAATAAAATAATAACCACCACTTAGGTGGGGCGCCAGAACGCTGTTTAGGATACGGCATAGTCGACGAATCGACTATGCCGTTTTCCTTTACACAAAATTTGAAGAAGAGCCATTTTCCCCCCCGTATTTGAGAATTCTATCCAGGCTTAGAATTCTCAAATACGAAAATTTTTAGGCAATAATTTCCCACACACTAAAAATACTTACACACTTTTCTTGACATTCCCATATGAAAAATTCAGAAAACATGGCTATATTGAGGAACACCATGTTTTGTTCTATGAGATTCCTGTCAGTTAAAAATATATATTGTTTTTTTAGCCCACAACAAAACATAGCTTAGCACGGCTAACGCGGTTGAGCGTTGATTTAAATAAGCTCCAGCAATTCAGCGATTCGCTCTTTGTTTGCGAGTCCGGGGAGACTTGCCGTTGCGCCGCCGCACACTGTGCCCAGCTTCAGCGCATAGTCGTAATCTCCCGTATCCATGTATCCCGCGATGAAGCCTGCTACCATGGAATCGCCCGAACCTACCGTGTTGATTACCCTGCACTTCACTATTCCGATTTTGTGGATTTCATCATGCTCGTCAATGAGCATCGAGCCGTGCTTGCCGAGCGAGATGAGCACATTCACAGCTCCCATTTCGCGCAGCCTGCGCCCGTATCTGACGATATCTTCATCGGAAGCAATTCTGACATTGAATATTTCCCCCAGCTCCTGTCTGTTGGGCTTGATGAGAAACGGCTTGTATTTCAGCACATTCAGCAGAAGCTCCTTTGTGGCGTCCACCACGCAGCGGACTTTTTTGCCCGTCATCATGCTCAAAATGCGCTCATAGATATCCTGAGGCAGTGAGCTTGGTATGCTGCCCGCCAGAATCAAGGTGTCTCCGTCTTTTATTTTGGAAATTATGCTGAAAAGCATATCGATTGCTTCTTGTGATATTTCAGGTCCCTGACAGTTGATTTCGGTTTCATCTCCGGTCTTGATTTTTATATTTATGCGGCTGTTGCCCGAGTCGAGATGAATGAAGTCGGACTCGATCCCGTGATTTTTTACTCCGTCCTCAATCGCCTTGCCCGTGAAGCCGGCTACGAAACCAAGCGCAACCGACGGCTTGTCAAGCTCCTTGAGTATCCATGAGACGTTTATGCCCTTGCCTCCGAAATAATACTCCTCGCTTTTGGAGCGATTGGTAATCCCGAATTCGAGCTTGTCCATGTGAACTACATAATCAATTGAAGGGTTAAATGTGATTGTATAAATCATTTGGATACCTCCGTTACTATTGTGTGCGCAGAATATTTTTTGTCCGGCAAGACGTCTGTAAGAGCCTGTTTAGCATCTCGGCATGTGCGTACTGCGCTGCCGGATTTTTCGCCGGATGAAGCCAAAACCGCAGGCAATACTTTGTGTATTAACGAGGATTTTGGCGAAATATGGCGGAAAAGATGCAAGCAGACCGCGCGTGAAGAGATTGAAGAGATACTAAACAGGCTCTAACGCTGTGGGCGGCGTCGATGTCCGCAAACGTGATGTCAAAGCCTTTATTCAGCGTTTCCTTTAATTATATCACGTATTCTACTTTTTGAGGAATTAAATCAGCGTTTCCTTAAAAATTTATTTTGATTTCACCCTTGATTTTTACTGTAAATATGTTATAATATCTTAGCAATTTGAAAATGATTATCAATTTTAAATTCAAAGGATGTTTTACGATGGCTGAGGTCAAAAAGAATTATCGCACGCGGCAGCAGGAGGCTGTGATTGAATATTTTCGGCTTAACCCTCAAAGCTGTGTTACCGCAGATGAGATTTACATATATTTTATGAATGCAGGTAAAAAAATCGGCAAGGCTACCATTTACCGCAGTCTTGAAAGACTGCTGGAAAAAGGCACGGTCAAAAAATTCATCTCGGAAAGCGGCGGCTGCGCCATGTATCAGTTCATTGACGACCTGAACGGCTGCGACAGGCATTTCCACCTTAAATGCACGGTCTGCGGTGAAATAATACACATGGACTGTGAATTTATGGAGGAATTTGAGCGGCACATTGTCGAGCACCACAGATTTAAGGTAGATAATGCGCGCACCGTGATTTACGGTATGTGTGAAAAGTGCGCTCATCAAAATACGATAAAAGGTTAATACCAAGAGGATATATTCAGAAAATGAAAATAAAAATTTTATCTGTTATGCTGTCTGCGGCACTGCTTTTGGGCGTACTGTCGGGCTGCGGCAAGGCAGGATATGAGGACAGCAGCAAGGTTTCTATTGTCGCTACGGTATTTCCGCAGTACGATTTTGCGCGGCAGATAGCCGGTGACCGGGCAGAAATCACACTGTTGCTAAAGCCCGGCATGGAGGCTCATTCTTATGAACCGACGCCAAAGGATATTATCAGAATATCTCACTGCGATTTGTTCTTAAATGTCGGCGGCGAATCGGAAAGCTGGCTGGATTCGGTTTTTGATTCGGTGGATAATAACAAAATGAAAATAGTTTCAGCTATGGACTGTGTAAGCGGCATAGCTGAGGAGCACTCGGACGGCATGACCGAAAAAGGGCATGCTCATGAGCATGATGAGGATTGCCATGAAGAGCACGACCACGACGAAGATGAGGTTGAGTACGACGAGCATGTGTGGACGTCTCCGATTAATGCAATATTAATAGTAAGTGAGATTTTGCGTGCATTGTGCGAGGTCGATCCGAACAATGCGGAATATTATACCGCAAACGCAAATGAATATATCGCGCAGGTTACCGGGCTTGACAGCGAAATCCGTGATATTGTAGCAAATGCCGCGCGCGGAACTTTGATATTCGGCGACCGTTTCCCGCTGCTTTATTTTGTGAAAGAATACGGATTGGATTATTACGCGGCGTTTCCGGGCTGTGCCTCTGAGACTGAGCCGAGCGCGACCACTGTAGCCTTTTTGGTTGACAAGGTGAAGCAGGATGACATTCCCGTGATATTTTATATAGAATTGTCCAATCACAAGGTGGCCGATGCCATTGCGGAATGTACAGGCGCCAAGGCATTGCAGTTCAACACATGCCACAATATTACCGCCGATGATTTTGAGGCGGGGGAGACATACCTCAGCCTTATGACGGCTAATTTAAGTGTATTGAAGGAGGCGCTCAATTGAAAAAGCCATTGATTTCATGCAAGAATTTATTTATCGGATATGAGAATATTACAGTGCTGGAGGACATCAGCTTTGACATACAGCGCGGAGATTATTTATGTATAGTCGGTGAGAACGGCGCGGGAAAATCTACGCTCATCAAGTGTCTGGCGGGACTGAAAAAGCCAATGAGCGGCAGCATAGAATTTGCCGACAGCATATCACGCCGCGACATAGGCTATCTACCTCAGCAGACCGCAATTCAGCGCGACTTCCCGGCGTCAGTCAGAGAAGTTGTGCTGTCGGGCTGCCTGAATAACAGCAGGTTTATTCCGTTTTATACATCTGCGGATAAGGCGAAGGCAGAAGCTCACATGAAGGAGCTTGGCATAGAGCAGCTCGCCAATCATTCCTACAGCGAGCTGTCAGGCGGTCAGCAGCAGCGCGTATTGCTGGCGCGCGCCCTTTGCTCGTCCAATAAGGTGTTGATTTTGGACGAGCCTGTGACGGGGCTGGATCCTCTCGTGACCTCGGATATATACTCAATCATCGGCAACATAAACCAAAAGCACCGCATTACCATTATCATGGTGTCTCACGATGTTGACATGGCGGTGAAGTGGTCAAATAAAATACTGCATGTCAAGCACACGGTGCAGTTTTTCGGCAAGACTACTGATTATTCCAAAAGTACCCTCGGCAAGTCATTTATGGGAAGGGGTTGATACAGACATGCTTGAAATGCTTTCATATCCGTTCATTCAGCGCGCGCTGATAGTCGGCACGCTGGTTTCGCTCTGCTCGGCATTGCTGGGCGTCAATCTGGTACTTAAACGGTATTCAATGATAGGCGACGGACTGTCGCATGTCGCTTTCAGCGCGATGGCTGTGGCCACCGTGATGAATTGGGCACCGCTCACCATGGCCATTCCCGTGGTAGTTGCGGCGTCGTTCCTGCTGCTCAGGCTCAGCGGAAACAGCAAAATAAAGGGCGATTCGGCGATTGCGCTGGTTTCTACAGGCGCATTGGCAATCGGAATTTTCATCATATCCATGCGCTCGGGCATAAACACCGATATTAATAATTATATGTTTGGCAGCGTGCTGGCTATCAGTAAATCAGATGTTGCGCTTAGCGTGATACTTTCGCTTACTGTGCTGGTGCTTTATGTATTGTTTTACAATAAAATCTTCGCGGTTACCTTTGACGAGTCATTCGCTCGCGCTACGGGCATACGTGTGGAATTCTATAACATGCTCATTGCGGTGCTTACGGCCGTTACGATAGTGCTGGGCATGCGCATGATAGGCGCGCTGCTTATTTCCAGCCTGATAATATTTCCCGCGATGTCGTCAATGAGGCTCTTTAAATGCTTCCGAAATGTAGTCATATGCTCGGCGGCTATTTCAGTGGTGTGTTTCTTTTCGGGTGTGGCGTTGTCATACGAATATTCCGCGCCCACCGGAGCCAGTGTGGTAATTATCAATATTGCGGTTTTTGCGGTATTCTGTCTGGTCGATTACCTGCGCGGTAAGTTTACCGCCAAGGATGCATCTAAGTCAATAATCAAGCACAACTAAAAAAAACAGGCTGACAGAAATTAGCGTCAGCCTGTTTTTAGTTTAATTTCGATAAAAAAGACGATGCGCGAGACATTTCCTTTTTAAAGGAAATCATCCCGCGCATTTACAGTGTTTTTACTTTTTTACAGCAATTCACAAAATTTGTTAATAATTACGCCGTTCAAGTTCACCGACTGATATAATTCTAAATTTACACGGTGTATATTTCGTTACTTCCTAAAATTGCCGTTACACACAATTTACTTAAATGCATGTTTAAAAACTGCTCGTCTTTACGATAATACGTAACATGAAAAGAACGATAAAACATGTCAGCTTATTTTATCTGTTCGCCGAATACATCTCGCTCGACAAAAAGGTCATTGACACTGACGCCGAATACTTCAGAGAAGCCCTTTAACTCGATGTCAGTTACAGTGCGGAGTCCATCTTCGATTCTGGAAATAGAGCCGCGGCATACATAGACATTTTTAGCCTCTAACTTATCGGCCAGATCCTGCTGGCTCATTCTGCGTGTAACGCGTAAAATACGAATATTTTCGCCTACAATGTTGTTCTTTTCTCCACCTATTATACGTGGCATAACAATATCACCTCGGAAACATTATGAAGTTGACCTGTGTTGAACAAAAACTAATAAATTGGATTTTATTCACACAATAAAACAAAAAGTGTGCGACAATGTCACAAAATAAGAGCTGACAACAAATTTTGACGACATTAAGTCTATATTGGTACGTAAAATGCACCACTATACTTTAACACAAATTTATTATACTTCACATTGAATAAAAAATCAACGGTTTTTAAGACATTATTTTATGAAAAGTTAATTTTTTACAATTTGTTAAAACTTTATTTGGTTAACTGTTCTCGAAGCTGTTTGATAATCTTTCTTTCACGTCTTGAAACCTGCACTTGGGTCATGCCGAGAAGCTTAGCGGCAGCGGATTGGGTTTTGCCCCCGAAGTATCTGAGCTGGATCAACTCTCTGTCGGTCTTTTCCAGCTTAGATATGATTTGTCTCAAAGCAATTATATCAATGATAGCGTCATCAAATTTTTCTACGGGAATTTCCTCTTCAAATTCCTCGCCGTCACGTTCTGAGGTGAGCGATATTACAGGACGCGACGCGTCGATTGCCTCAGCGATGCTTTCTGCGTCCGTACCGAGTTTATCGGCCAGCTCGCATACAGTAGGATCGCGCCCTAAGTCAGCGCGCATCTCACTCTCTGCCCTGCGGATTTTCAAGCCGAGATCCCGAATGCTGCGGGAAACTCTTACCGAGCCTCCGTCGCGAAAAAGCCGCCGTATTTCACCGAGTATAGCGGGCACTGCATAGGTGGAAAAGCGGATATTGCGGCTGCTGTCAAACCCTGCTGCCGCCTTGACCAAACCCTCACATCCCGATTGATACAAATCATCGTAATCTATGCCGCGTCCGACGTATCGGCGGGCACATGCGTGTACCAATCCCAGATTTTCGGTGACGAGCTTGTCCTGCTCAACTGTCATGGCGGTATCTGCGGGCGATTCGTTTTTCCATGGTGACGGTGGTGCCCTTACCGACAGTCGATCTCACCCGAAGCTTATCGGTAAAGCTTTCCATCACTGCAAAGCCCAATCCCGCGCGTTCGCTTCCGCCGGTGGTAAAGAGCGGTTCACGAGCCTTGGCAACGTCGGGAATACCGCAGCCTTTGTCCTTGATTTGCACAACAATGCGTCCGTCCTCAAATATGCCTGCCTCTATCCAGATGTGACCGATAGTGTCGCGGTAGGCGTGGACTATGCAATTGGTTACGGCTTCGGAAACGGCTGTTTTGAGGTCGGTCATTTCCTCTATGGTGGGGTCAAGCTGCGCCATGAATGCCGCCACCGTAGAGCGTGCGAAGCTTTCATTTGATGAATTGCTGGGGATAACCAGCTTCATTTCATTTATAGGTCTTACTTTTGTTTTCATTTATATTTTACCCGTCTTTCTTCATTTATTAATGATGTTATAGTGAATAGTTTTTTCGTAATATGTTAATATTTGATGTATAAAGCCGCGTAATTGTTAATAGCTGTTCATGATAAATGTAGATTTTATTTTAGCAGGTCAAGACGCCCTATTCCGGCCAGCTTTATCATACGCTCAATCATAGGGGGAGCGTTTACAACCTGCACCTTGCCGCCGTATTCGGAAGCATTTTTGTATCTTCCCATAATCAGTCCTATACCTGACGAATCCATAAACCCTATACCTCCAAAATCAAGTATAAGCAGTTCGGGCTGTATACGCTCGACCTCGCGGTCAATGCTTGTTCTGAAATCGGCGGCGGTATGGTGGTCTATTTCTCCCGACAGCACGGCCGTGAGAGTATTTTCCGAATGTTTAAACGTCACTGCCATTTTGAAAAAATTTCATTCCTTTCCCATAATGCGCAAAAAAGCGCGAGGTTTATTCCTTGTGATAAAAGAATAAACCTCGCGCCTCAAAAATAATCTCGAAATTTGTTAGCGGAAGAAAAATATTTTTGTAAGCAAGAATGATAAATGATAATTTACAGTAGCACTAAAGTAGGACACCTACAATGGGAATCCAAGGGGACAGGTCCTCTTGGCGGGGT
>JAQXFQ010000093.1 GCA_029005175.1 Bacillota bacterium | reverse complement strand
TTTTATGAAAAAAATTATTTCGGTGGCCGTCGCTGCGGCATTGGTGCTTTCCATGGCAGTGGGATGCTCAGGCAAAAAGAACGGCGGTAATTCAAGCAATCAGGTTTCCAGCACAGCCGCAGTATATGACGCGGACGGCTGTACCGCACTGCTTGACGGCATAATGCATTATGAAGCAGGCACTGCCGGCAGCTCACTCAAGGCTGTTATAGTGGCGGTGAACATTTTGAACTGGACAGAAGCCAATCAGGCAGGGCAGGATCAGATTTCCGCTACGGTCAGTGATTATCTGTCCAAGCTCAGCGATGAGAATAAAATTATATTCAAACAGAATTTCGAGATGATAGACGATTATGCTGAGGATATTGCGGACGGCAACAGTAATGTGACCGGTATGATAGACGATTCGGGCGCAGATAAAAAGTTCGAGACGTATTCCAAAATTAAATACGATGTATTTGCCGACGCTGTCGAGGATGAGCTGGATAAAATCGCAGATTCATCCCAGAACGTCAGCAAGTCGAATTTTGACAAGGAAGACTGCATAGAACTGATGAAAGACATCGCCAATATTGAATCCGGTTCGGCAGGCTCGTCGCTCAAAGCACTGCATGCCGCCGCTGAGCTGGTTGATTTTATTATTGACTGCCGCAAATGCACTGAGAACGAAATCAAGGCGGGAGTGAAGGAGTCGTATAATTCGCTGGATACCGAGACTCAAAAGAAATTCGACAGCAATATCGGCAGCGCATTGGAATATGTAAATAAAATAGTCAAGGATGCTTCAGTTCTTGCGGGAATTGACGAGAATGTGGACATGGATAAGTTCGCCTCAGATAAATATAACGCATTTTTGGATGCCGTGGAGGCTGAAACAGGACTTAAGCTCAAATAATTCAAATAATTTCAATTGAGTTAAAAAAAACACTTGCAATTTCTATGCGGACATGATATAATATCAAAGTTCAATTGATTTTCCGATGTATCCGTGACACTTCTTGCGCGGTGCATTTGGGGTTTGGCGGCGATTTAAGTACCGCCGCATTATTACAAAGCGGATATTCCTCTGAGTAGCTGCATGGCACTGTATGAATGTCTGAAATTATCAGGAGGTTTTTATTTATGAACGCAACAGAAGCATTGAAATCCATCGCAGCAGACAGCATTAAGGCAGAGCCGCTTCAGTTTGAAATCGGTGACACACTCAAGGTGTACGTTAAGATTCGCGAAGGCGAAAAGGAAAGAATCCAGATGTTTGAGGGCACAGTTATCGCTCGCAGAGGCAGCGGTGTTTCCGAGACATTCACAGTTCGCCGTGTAGCATATGGTGTAGGCGTTGAGAGAGTATTCCCCGTAAACTCACCCGCTGTTGACAGAATCGAAGTAGTCCGTCATGGTAAGGTCAGAAGAAGCAAGCTCTATTATCTCCGCGACCGCGTTGGTAAGGCTGCAAAGGTTAAGGAGCTTATCAAAAAGTAACTTTAAGTAAATTTTATTTTTCTTCATAATTTTTTCTTCATGTTTTTCATAGTGAAAGGGGGACGTTTTATAGCGTCTCCCTTTTGCTTTTTTGCGTGTAAAATGTAAAATTTTGCTTTATATTAAAATTTAGCTTACAATATACGCATTATTGTATTATAATATTAAAATGAATTATTGCGGCAGAGTAACTGTTCTATTTTATGAAAAGGGTTTTGCCGGTAAAAAACGGAGGTATTTTTTGATGAAAGAAAATGATAAGGAAAAAGTTCAGAATGAAAAGTCCGGTGGATTTGTGGTAGAAATTTACGAATGGCTTGAGGCCATTGCCTTTGCGCTGGCACTCGTCGTGCTGATGTTTACATTTGTGTTCAGAATTGTCAGTGTTTCAGGTCCTTCAATGCAGCCTACTCTTCATTCGGGCGACAGAATAGTGCTAAGCAGTCTTTTTTACACTCCGAAGAACGGCGATATAGTGGTAGTCACACAGCCCAACAGCCACGACAATGAGCCGCTTATCAAACGCGTGATTGCCGTGGAGGGTCAGACTATTGATGTGGACGCGGAGGCAGATACAGTTACTGTTGACGGTGTGAAGCTGAACGAAACCTATATTCTCGAACAGGATATAGAGAGCGAAGGGGATGCTTATGAATTTCCCATAACCGTGCCCGAGGGAAAAGTATTTGTAATGGGCGACAACCGCAACGATTCATTTGACAGCCGTTCCCCGGGCTTAGGCATGGTGGACGAGAAATACATTATGGGCAAGGCTGTGTTCAGAATTTATCCCTTTGAGAGCGTCGGAGGTCTGAAGTGATGGCGAATGAATTCGGCAATGAAAACGCACAGAATATACATTGGTATCCCGGACATATGACAAAAACCCGCCGCCGCATGGCTGATTGCATCAAGCTGGTGGATGGCGTGGTGGAGATTACAGACGCGCGCATTCCCATGAGCAGCCGAAATCCCGAAATAGATGAAATCACATCGAACCGTCCAAGAATAGTGCTGCTGAACAAGGCAGATGTGGCGGACTCGGCTTCAACCTCGCGCTGGATAGATTATTTTACCCAAAAGGGCGCGCGCGCAATTGCATGCGACTGCAAAACCGGCAAGGGTCTTAATAATTTCTCCGCCGAGGTTCGCAAATTATTGGCGGATAAGATTGCCGTGTGGGAGTCCAAGGGCATGGGCGGTCGCAGCATTAAGCTCATGGTTGTGGGAATTCCGAATGTCGGCAAGTCGTCATTTATAAATCGCATGTGTAAGGTGGGCAAGGCGAAGGTGGCCGACCGCCCGGGTGTCACCCGCGGCAATCAGTGGTTTACCATAGGCGGCGGAATCGAATTGCTCGACACCCCCGGCGTGCTCTGGCCTAAGTTTGACGATATGGAGGTCGGGCGCAAGCTTGCGTTTACCGGTGCGGTCAAGGATGCTGTGGTGGATATTGAGACGCTGTGCCTTGACTTGCTGGGCTATATGAGCAGATATTACCCCGAGCGGCTATGTGAGCGATACAAGCTGGATTCCGTCGAGGGCATGGCACCGCTGGAAATAATGGAAGCTGTGGCTAAAAAGCGAGGCATGATTATGCGCGGCGGTGATTACGACTATGAGCGCGTGTCGGTTATGCTGCTCGACGAGTATCGCGGCGGTAAGCTGGGCAAAATTACGCTCGAACAGCCGGATGAATATTAATAAATGATAATTTACCATAGAGTACGCAACATCGGGAATCCAAAGGGAGACCGCCATTCAAGGAATGGCGGCGGCCCTCTTGGCGGGTCCAGGGGCAGCGCCCATTGTGGGGG
>JAQXFQ010000092.1 GCA_029005175.1 Bacillota bacterium | reverse complement strand
TGGGGTCGTAGGGGCAAAGCCCCTACAAAACCAAAGTGCAAGAACAACCAGCAATAGGAAAAATGCGAAGCCCCTAAAGAACCAACAAGAAAATCTTTGATTTTCGAGTGGACGTCACGCAGATAAATTATCATTTATTTGTGGCGAGAATTGGTTACAAATATTTAATTTGACATTTTTATAACGATGTAGGATAATAGTATTCAGAAAATCCGATTGCCTATTCCTTTCGGGTTTTCCGCAGTCTTTTGAATAAGGCTGTAAATTAACTTTTTTCAAAAAGGGGTAAAATTTTATGGAATTTCAGAGAGTTGACAAAAAGGCAAAGACCAAATGGCGTTTTTCGCGCATAATGGGGCTTATCTTCGGCATACTGCCTGCATCGGTCATCACAATGCTGATTTGCTTTGCGATTGATTCCGATGTCGGCAACGGCGTTGCCATAGTTGCCGGCTGGTGCGGAGTTGCGTTCATGGTAATTGCGCAGCTTTTGCAGATATTGGTTTATCCGCCGATCGAGTACATCCAGTGGCAGTATATGATCGCTCCCGACAGAATTGAGATCAAGAAAGGCATATTTTACCGCACGCACACGGTCATTCCGATTTCGAGAATTCAGCACGTCGCCGTAACTCAGGGCGTGCTGCAGCGTCCCTTTAATCTTTCTACCGTCAAGATTCATACGGCGGGCAGTGAGATGGAGATTCAGGAGCTGAATACCGAGGTCGCTGAGGAAATCTGCTCCCGACTGCAAAAGCGTGTGAATGTCAAGGTGGAGGAAAAGCAAGCCGCCGATGCCGCACAGGCTTCACAGCCTGAACAGAATGCTTAAATTCGGAGGGCTTTGATATGTTTGAAAGAAGACGGTGTCACTTCACCCATATATTTGAATTGTTTGTCAGATACATCTATCTGATTGTGGTTATCGCGGTAACTTTTTGCATGAGTGTGGCAGGTGATCTTGCCTCGGATGAAGACTTTATGGCCGATTTAAATGAATTTGCCGGATCGCTCGGCTCGGTAATTATTATAATCGGGGTGCTTGCGGTGCTGGTGCTGGCAGGCATAATGCTGCTCTATTGCACCTTTAAATGGCGGCACACATATATTTCCGCTAAGGACAATACGCTTATTTACGAATCGGGTAAATTTATCAAAAAGCGCGTTGCAATTCCGTTTGAAAAAATCAACACCATCGACATGGGCAGAAATATATTTGAAAGAATCGTCGGCACCTGTCGGCTGAAGGTGGATACGGGCGCATATTCCGGCAACGAAGAAAAAAAGCAGGCCGAAATGAACCTTGTATTCAAGCTGGCCGAGGCGGATGAGATACGCTCCTATATTCTCAGCCGCGCTGAGGCTGACGCAAACGCCGAAGCCTTGGAAATGGGCAAAGAAACTATTCAGCGCAAGGAGCCTGACTGGGCGATTCGCGCGGGAATGACCGATTTTATGCTCTACGGGCTTACCTCGTCAAGCGTGTGGCGGCTCTTCTGCCTTGTATTGCTGGGTGTCTGCTTTATTGCGGAGCTGTCTACCAGCTTCGTCGAGTATATCGTCGATATGATAATGCCCTTTGCTCAGGCGGCAATGGAAACAGCCGCGCGCTACAATATCATTGCGATTGTCATATTTGCGCTGATTATCGCGTTTGTAATCGCGCTTATATCCAATATCGGCACGGTAGTGTGGGCGGCGGTGCGCTTCTACGGCTTCCGTGTTGCGCGTGAGGGTCGCAATGTAATTGTGCGGTACGGTCTTTTTACCGAGAAAAATTACACCCTGCAGGTGCGCAACATTCACGCGGTTATCATCAAACAGAACGTATTCCAGCAGCTTCTCGGCAGATGCTCCGTCGAGGCAGTCTGTATGGGCTTTGGTGACGAACAGAACGAAACCGCTTTGCTTTTTCCGATTATCAAAAAAGACAAGCTCAATGAACTGCTTGGCGTGATTCTTCCTGAGTATGTGACTGAGATGCATGTAAAGCCGAGAAAGAAAACGGGCTTTGTGTTCCATGCAATTACTCCCGCAATATTCTGGGCGGTAATTGGTGCTATTGCTTATGTGATTTGCTCGCAGATAATGGATTCGGCATTTTTTGTGGGCGTTGCGGCCGCGTTCATCGTATTGCTCAGATTTGTAAACGGAATTCTCTCTTACCGCAATACCACTCTCGACTGGAACGAAAGCGTTGTGAGCGTGCAGAGCGGCGGCTTCAGAAAAACCACCTACCGCATTCGTACTGACGCGGTGCAGGGAGTGGAGATTAACACAGGCTTGATAAAACGTCAGTTTGGCATTGGAACATATCTGGTGCATTACCATGGTCCGACCTTTAACAACACCTCTGTGGCAAAAAATATTTCGGTCGAATTTTTCGCCGAGCTTGCCAATGCTGTTGAGGATTAAATAGTATAAAAAAACAGGCATCGTTTTGCGGATGAATTTCATCGCAAACGGTGCCTGTTTTTTTTTATTGGTGTGCAAGATTATGCGGCTTGTATTCGCTTAATGCTGTCGCATGCGGCTTTAAATGATGCTGTTGCCTGTTGCAGCTGAGAAGCGAATTGGCTGTAAAGCTCTTTGCCCTTAGGCGCAAGCTCCTTGCTGCCCTTTACGGGGTCATCGTATTCTCGTATCCGACTGTCGAACTCCCGATAAAAATTCAGAAGCTCGGTGCATTTTTGCAGTGCAGATGTGTATTGCTGCATTGAATCGTTGAGCTGGGCGGCAGTCTGAGCATATTTTTTAGGAGCCTCAATGTTCTGAATTCGCGCGCATACCTCCGACAAATCAGTTACAGCCGCGGAAATATTGTCGAGCTGAGTGTCTGAGGGGATTTTTGTAGTGTCGGCGATTGGCTCGAGCGATTGTGAAAGCTTATCTGAGCAGTCGCTGAATGAAACCAATGCGGCGTTGAGCGCACTGATGTATTTATCCCCCTCAGATAATACCGTGCCGCCGCCCTGCGTGGATGAACAACTGCATATTACCGCTATTGATATTATTGCGGCAAAAAACAAGCCACAGATTTTTTTCATATTCATTACCGTCCTAATAATGATTTATAATATAGAGTTAGGCATAAGGCTCAGAATTATTGAAAGCAGGCTGTAGACGATGAAGAAAATCATACCGCCGGAGGTGATGAAATGCAGGAATTTGTGCTTGACCAGTACAAATTCGGGCTTCATGCGCTGCTCGGGAATTTCGAGATTTGCCCAGCTTGATTCTTCCTTTGATATTTCCGCCTGACCGTTAGCGATGCGAAGCGCGCGCGCTTTTTTGCCCTTGCTGCGTATTACCGCAAAGCAAATGAGAGCCACAACCGCAAATATCATCATGGAAACTTCAAGCACAAGATATATCAGATTAAGCATTTTTACTGTGTCCGGGAAGTAATACAGAACAACTTCGGGAATTGTGGCGAATACATTGTTTACCGTGTGTATGAAAATAGCCTGTCGGATATTGCCCGACTTTGCAGCAGTATAGCCCATAACTAGACCTATCATAAAGGTCATGGGTGTCTGAGCCAGATTGCCGTGCATCAGACCGAACATGAGAGCCGAGGCGACAATGCCAAAGGTTGCGCCGTACTTGGAGAGGGTTCGCATCAATATGCCGCGGAACATGTATTCCTCGGTTATCGGCGCGATAACGCAGGTCCATATCACCATAAGCCAAAGAGCCACAGGCGGAGTGTTGTACTGTGTATATCCCTCGTAAGCTGTGCTTGAGCCTTCGGGCGTCATGTAGTAAGAGACAAGATTGTAGATCATACCCCAGATAAAATTCAGACCCAGCGCAGTTATAGTTGCGCAGGCTATAAAGCCGGGCTTGAGCTTGTCGCCCTTGAAGGGGTCAAGGAATTTTATTTTCCATTTGCGTCCGTGTAGGGAAGAGGGAATCAGATTGCCCACTATTGCCGATAAGCCCGCCGCAAACATCATTATGTTAATATATAATGATGTAGAGTCTATGGTGGGCATCAGGTTCATCTGATTGAGAATCGAATAGCCTATCATCCCCGCAAATATTACTATGAGCTGAACCGCAATCATAAGACCGACATCTGCCATTGCGGTCAAACCTACACGGCTGCAGTGCTTTCTGTAGAGTTTTCTGGCCTCGCGCGTGCAGGGCTGAGGGATAGGCTGAACAGGAGCCATAACATACATCGGCGGCTGATATTGATTATAATAATTGAACGGCTGATACTGGGGAGCGGCATACTGAGCCGGCTGCTGAGGATATTGGGGAGCGGCATACTGACCCGGCACCTGCGGATATTGGGGAGCGGCATACTGAGCCGGCTGCTGAGGATACTGAGGAGCGGCATACTGAGCCGGCTGCTGAGGATACTGAGGAGCGGCAGGCTGAGCCGGCTGCTGAGGATACTGGGGAGCGGCATACTGAGCCTGATTTTGATTAGGCAAAGTCTGATAGGGCTGTGGAATCTGTTGACCGCTGCTGTTCATCAGCCGATGGGCAGTATCGTCCGAAAATGCCGATGAAACATTGACAGGCTTAGCTTCACTTGGCTGTGCATATGATTCGCCGTTGGAATCAGAGCCTGTGTTGAGATTATTGTTATCCATTGTTGATTAATTACCTTCCTTTTTTGTCCTTTACATTGATTAGGGCTTGCATGAAAACACGTAAAACAATGTTTCCACACAAGCCGCCCTAATTACTTTTTCTTGAAAATAAACAGTTTGCTGAACAGAAAGTTCAATATCATTACCACGATGTTGGCACATACCTTGGCTATCAGGGATTTAGCGTCCTGCACGTCCATATGCAGTAAATCTGCCGTGAAATGTTCTATGGCGGTGTATCCCATGACATCCACCATAAGCCACATTATTGCCTCGTCAAACAGAAGCGAAAAAATTCTTGCCCCCACAAAGGCTGAAACTTCGCGCAGAATACCCTGAACGGAATTTTCTTTGCTGTGAAAGACGAAGATTCGGTTTGTGATATATGCGAATGCCACCGCAAACACCCATGCTATCGCATTTGAAATAAGTGTGGGGACACCCATAACCGAGTAAAAAAGCTGGAATATGACAATATTTATAATGGTTGTGCATACCCCAAAGAATAAATAGCTGAATATTTCACTGCGAACAAATTTCAGCAATTTATCTTTTAGAGCCTTAATGTCGAGCTGCTGCATAACTGTAATTTTCTCCTTAAAACTGCTGTGAACTATTGATTAATAAATTTTACAGCTGTGCCCACCGCCAAAATTTCGGAAGCTCCCTGCATGACCGATGAGGTTGTATAACGCACGTTAATTATCGCGTCAGCGCCGAAGCGGCTTGCGTCCTCAATCATTCTGGTGGTGGCGACTTCGCGGGCGCTATTGAGCATATCGGTGTAGCCCTTGATTTCACCGCCCACAAGCGTCTTGAATGAAGCACCGATGTCCGAACCGAGATGCTTAGTCATAACTACACTGCCGCGAACGATCGAAAGAATTTGCAGCTTTTGTCCTGTGATGTAATCTGTGTTTACTAATACCATAAAAAATGACCTCTTTCCTTCAAAGATAATTTTGGCTGATATTGTCTGATGTAATCATACGCCTGATTCCTCAGTACAAGCAAGTAAAATTACACCAACACATACAGCTATTAAAAATATAACATATGTTTCTGAGATTTGCAATTAAAAGTTTTATGTTATTTATTCATTGTAGTATTTTTTTAGTGAAAGGTAAGACTCCGAAAAAAAACAGACTAAATTATACAAATTTTTTCTTGATTTAATTAAAATTTAATTAAAAAAAGGGTGACATAATTTTCAAAATCTGTTATAATTATCTATGTACGACAATAAATTTGGGAAGTGATTTTTTGTTAGAAAGTGCTGATAAAAAAAATAATGCTGTTGAGGAGGATAAATCCGTCAAAGCAGACAAAAAGGATAAATCCGTAAAAAAGACCAAAAAGGTGCAGAAGTACAACCGACTGCGCCACAAATTCTGGTTTTGCATAGGCAGACCGCTTGTATATCTTTTTCTTAAAATCTTCGCCAATTTCAAGCGCAAAAAGGCGGATTTAAAAAAGGGACAGCCATATCTGATTCTGGGTAACCACACCAGCGAGCTTGACCCGCTTATGGTGATTTGCTCAGTGCCCGGAGTGGTGCATGCGCTGGCAAGCGATCATCTTTTTAAGCATGCAATATTCGATAAGTTCGTCAGATACATCGCCGAGCCTATCCCCATTGTGCGTGCGCAGATGGATTTAGCCTCGATAAAGGAGGCGCTGCAGGCAAAAAAGGACGGCGGCAGCATACTGATTTTTCCTGAGGCCAACTGCTGCTTCAATGCCAAAACCAGCCATATCTCACACGCCACAGCCAAGCTTATAAGGCAATTTAAGATTCCTGTTGCGATATTCAACACCAAGGGCGGATACCTTACCCACCCGAGATGGGCCAATTCCTGGCGCAGAGGCAAGACGACCTGTGAGTTGGTTAAGGTTATCGAGGCTGACGAGCTTGCAAAGATGTCGGTCGATGAAATATATGACGCTATCGGCGAGGCGCTGGATTTTAACGATATGGAGTATCAGCGCGAGCAGATGGTGTATTATCACGGACACGACCTGCTGGACGGCGTCGAAAGAGCGCTGTATCACTGCCCGAAATGCTATAGACTCAACACGCTGAAGAGCGACGGCGATTATATAGGCTGTACAGAATGTGGTTACAGGGTGAAAATGAATCACTACGGCTTCTTTGAGGGCGACGGTGTGATATTTGATTCCATAGACAAGTGGGACGACTGGCAGCGCGAACGCGCTGTAGAGCTTGTAACTGACGGGCATTATGACAAATCGGGCAAGACCCCTATTCTCATAAGCCGAGCCGACAAGCTGATAAAATCCAAGCGCGCTCATCCAAACAGAATTATGGCGGAGGGCACATTTGCGTTATACTGTGACCGCATTGAATTTGTGGGCGATAAGGCATATGAACGCAACGCCGAGGGCGAGCTGGAATGCATCGGTCCCAAGACCTATGTGTGGAAATTCAGCGAAGTTTCTAAGATGAGCTGCATAAGCAAAAACAAGCTTCAAATTGCGGTGGGGGAGAAGGAGTATTATGAGATTCACTCCAACCACACCTATCGCTCATCATATGCATATATGGTGTATTTCTACTGCCTTAAACGCTATGCGCAAGGCAAGCCGCTGGATTATTTCGGCATGTAAAATTTTATTGCTTTTTATTGCTTTCAGTTAAGCGGCTGGCGAAGTTATTCGTAAAGCCGCTTTGCTGCGGTTTGAAATGGTGAAAATAATTGGGTAAAGGATATTCTTTTTATTGTGATAATTGCAAAGAAAGCCAACATTTTTTTGTTGGCTTCGGAATGATGTTTCCTGCTGTTTACAAAAGAACAGTCAAAAATATAAAGCGTGGGAGATACGGAAAAGAATGGCAATCATTTTTTGAGACATATCCAAACGGTATGATTAATGCATATAAAGACATTTATTATTGTTCTGAATGTCATTTGGGCAAAAGTGATTTTAATTTATCTTTTTACAAACCGATTGACCCCAATGAACCGGAATTAACAAATATATCGTATAATCTTGATTTCGGCAGATATTCATTAGTCAAAGAATACACACATACATGCAGGCATTGCGGACAGCGCATGATAAATGCAAATCGGATTATATGGCTTATGCCTGTGAAATGCCCTAAATGCGGTGTGCAGATGAAGTATCATGGCAAAGTGTTGTGGGATTAAGCTTTGTCGAATATTCATTCTAAACCAATCTATAAAAATGACAGTATTATGTACTATCAGACACATAAGAAATATTTTTACCCAAATTTAGCTGTCAAAGTGATAAAATTTAATTTTTACAATTTCTTATTTATACGATTGACACTAACACCCGATATTCCTTTTAATCAGAATATCGGGTGTGTTTTTTTATCAAAAAAGGGACAAATAACCTTATCATGAAGTGATATTTTTCGGAAATGTGTCATTTATTTACCGTTTTTGCTTGTACCACCGCTCAATAAGATTGTTCAGCATGATTAAATCCTCATCGTCCATATCCTTTATATTATTAAGCGTTCTCTGTACAAGAGCAGGGTTTTCGTTGCCCTCGTCGAAAAAATCCTTAGGCTCGATTCCGAAGTATTCGCAGATATACATAAGTTCGGTAACGGATGGTCTGGAGTGACCGTTTGCAATATGTTGAATATAATTTTTACTGTGTCCTAAATCAAGGCTCATCTTGTATTCGGAGACACCCTTTTTTATTCTAAGTTCAGTAATTCTTTTGCTGATAAAATCGTCATGCACCACTATCAACTCCCTATTTAAATAGTTTATACCACTCAGAGAGTGAACATTCACTCAGGAAATATGATTTACACTTGACTTTTCACATTTTTAATGTTACGATTAAATCGAAAGACACACATATATTTACTATTGTGTCTTTTTAATGGTGGTGCAACTTCCTCGTTGGTCATCCTGCAGTAAATTTTATATGTGGCTACAGGATGACCGTCAGGTGGGAGTTATTGTATATCGAATCAAATTTTAGTGTATATCTTGACAAAAATGCTCATGTAATTTATAATAAAAACAGAGAATGGCACTGTCAGCGAATCAATTGCGTAGACGGTTGACCTCCTAAAAGTTTACAGAATAATTAAAAAATTAACCGCCGCTTTTTGGAAGACAGGGGCGGTTAATTTTTTTGCTGCCGTTAAAAATGCGTTCGAGAATAACTAATGCTATAATCAAACAGACTATGTATTCCATATCGCAACACCTCCCCTCTTAATTCATGGGGAAGAGATCAACCGCCTACCGTATGCAATTTTATCGCGGACAATGCCACTGAGTATTATTATATGAGAAATATTGCCGCATGTCAACATGTTTTTTACATATACAGTGTGCAAAATGAGTTGACAAACTTCATATTATCAATTATAATAAAAACAGTGAGTGGCACTGTCAGCGAATCAATTGCGTAGACGGTTGACCTCATATGCTTTAGTTAATAAAAAAATTAACCGCACAGTTTGGAGACAGGGCGGTTAATTTTTTTTGCTAATATCGTTATGTAAAACATCAATCAAGATGATAATAACCGCAAGTATTGTCAAATACTCCATAATAGCACTCCCCCCTTTCGTTAATATAAATAAAAGGGAAGAGATCAACCGCCTACC
>JAQXFQ010000091.1 GCA_029005175.1 Bacillota bacterium | reverse complement strand
CCTACGACCCCACAATGGGCGCTGCCCCGTGACCCCGCCAACAGGACCAGTCCCCATGGATTCCCATTGTTGCGTACTCTCTGTTAAATTATGATTTATTTGTGCATTTTGCTACTTTTGCTCATTTATAAATTGTAATATAAAAGAAATTTACGCATATTCTTATTGTAGAACAATGGGAGGTATGCGGAATGAAATTTATCAAGACTATCAAATTGAAACCGCTGATAATATCCCTGCTGACTCCGCTCGTTTTGGGTGGAGCCGTGGGGATTTTTTTGTCTGTTAGCGGCAAGATCAGTATGTATGACCAATTGTTTAAGCCGCCGTTAAGTCCGCCCTCGTGGGTGTTTCCGGTGGTTTGGAGCGTGCTGTATTTGCTGATGGGACTTTCGTCGTATATCGTAATGACCTCAGATGTATCCAGGGGGCGGCGCGAGGACGCGCTATGGCAGTATATTATCCAGCTGGGCGTTAATCTGATATGGCCTGTTTTGTTTTTCTACTTTGAATTAAGTCTGGGCGCGTTTATATGGATAATTGTGCTGGTGGCGGCGGTTTTTAAAATGATTGTGGATTTCGGGCGGATAAGCAGGCTTGCAGCGATTTTGCAGATTCCCTATCTTTTGTGGCTGCTTTTTGCTGTCTATCTCAACGGCGCTGTATTTTTGCTGAACGGATGATAAATCCCATCGCATGTGAATTAACTCTTTCAATTTGCCAATACTTTTACTGACCGAAACAAATTGGCGGGGGGAAGTATTGTGCAATACAACAAAGTCGAGATATGCGGTGTAAACACAGCAGAACTTAAGCTGCTTTCGGAAAGCGAAAAGCTTGAGCTTCTCAAAAAATCTCAGTCGGGCGATATGTCGGCGCGGGATGAACTGGTCAAGGGGAATCTTCGTCTGGTGCTTAGCGTAATACAGCGTTTTTCAAACCGTGGCGAAAACATGGACGATCTTTTTCAGGTGGGTTGTATCGGACTTATAAAGGCAATAGATAATTTTGATACGAATATGGACGTCAGATTTTCCACCTATGCTGTACCTATGGTCATAGGAGAGATACGCAGGTATCTGCGTGACAACAACAGCGTCAGAGTGAGCCGTTCAATGCGTGACACGGCATACAAGGCGATGCAGGTCAAGGAACGCATTATAAGTGAGCAGGGCAGGGAGCCTACCGTGGAGGAAATTGCCAAAGAGCTGGAAATGCGCAAGGAGGATGTTGTGATGGCAATGGAGGCTATAGTGGAGCCGGTGTCGCTGTATGAATCGGTATATTCCGACGGTGGGGATACGATTTATGTGATGGATCAGCTCGGCGATAAAAATGACGACAGCAACTGGATCGACGAAATACTCCTTAAGGAGGAAATAAAAAAGCTGTCGGACAGGGAAAAGAGAATCCTCACGCTAAGATTTCTGCAAGGCAAGACGCAGATGGAGGTGGCAAACGAGGTGGGCATTTCACAGGCCCAGGTGTCACGGCTGGAAAAAGGTGCGCTGAATAAAATAAAAAATCATTAAGCAAATTTTCTCGGATAATATTATACTTATCCGAGAAAAATTTTTTTGCGGAAATTTTTTTTGCAATTTCATGTATTTGCCTGTTTATGGTATGGAGAGTAACTTAGCTTTGGCAAGCGATAATTAATTTTAAAAATCTATTGATATTTTGATAATAATTTGGTATAATGTAACAAATGCTAAGGGGTGATATTTTTGGATTCAAATTCGGGAATGTATGTAAGCAGTTTGGTTGACTCTATGCTTAAAAAATTATACTACGAAGATTTTAATGTGAGCTTTTTTAAGCATTACAACACATTTTCAATTCAGCTTAAAGATATAAATTCGGCTGTTATCAAATCTGATAATATAGTTCAGATACTTTATCACGAATACAAGCCGGGCGGCATGCAGACCGCTTACCAGCCGTTTATCGACTGGATTATTGCGCTCTATGACAGATATTACTCCACAGAGATGACCTTCGAGAGTTTTTTAAAGGCTGCCGGGGTGTATTCATTACACATTAACTTATACGTCAGCTATAGGCAAAGCGGACACTGCGAGCGGCTGGAGGACATGATTCCGGTCGAATCGGATTATGAAAAGAAAACTTTTATTAACGGAATGATTGGAATTATTAATTATATTTCACAAAAAATTCCGCTTTTAATCGTGCTCAATAAGATACATCTGGCTCAGCTTTCCGTGCTTGAGCTTGTTGAGAATATGATCTCAACAAACTCAAACAGCAAGATAATCATTATGGCAAGCTACAACGAGGTTTATGCCTGCCCTGATTACACTAAGTCACAATGGAACAAAATCAAAATGACGCTTGAGTCCAGAAGTATGTTCAAGGACTGGAATGTAGATGAAAAGAGCGACGAGTCGGACAACAGCATTGATATTTTTGTTCCTAAAGCCGATTCAATGCAGTCCTATCTTAATCAGCTCAACAATATGATTGAAATGGGAGCTGTTGAGCAGGCTCTGTATTATTGCGAAATTATAAGCGAAAATATAAACAGAGAAAAATTTTATATCACGGCAAAGGATAGACTGGAACTTTACAAGACATACGCCAAGGCTTGCTTCTATAGTTCAAATTATTCCACGGCTTTGTCACTTTGTGACAATATAAAGGAATGTATGGAAGAATACCGTTCTCCCGAGGATAATTATATTTATAACAGCCTTATTACGCTCTGTCATTCTTGTTTGGGACAGGACAAGATGGCAGAGAGGTTTGCCGAAAAATGCCGTGAGGCAGCCCAAGAAATCGGAGACGATTTTACAATATTCCGCGCTGAGCTTATAAGCTGTATGGTAATGTTCCGCTGCTGGTTAAATGTTTATCTTTGGGGCGTTGAATATGACGTGAATGATAAGTTTCTGGCGGATGCCGAAAAGTATAAATATTACAATCATCTGGCATATATTCATCTGTTTTGCTTCGGAAATGATAAGAAGTTTTACGGTAACGATCCGGCTGTATGTGAATCGCAGGAGCATTTTAAGCTGGGAATGCATTACGCCGACCTGCTCCAAAATGACTCCGTAAAGCTCAGAGTGTGGAAAAAGCACGTTGTTTTCTCCTCCGGCTTCGGATATTATCCCGCAGTTGACCATTTTTATAAAAAAAGTCTTGAAATTCTGGAAAAACAGAACGATCGTATAGAAGAAGGCAATGTGTACAACGGTTTGGGTTATAACCGAATCGTAAGCGAAGAGTTTGATGTTGCCGATGATTATTTTAACAATGCCATGGAAATATGGTATTCACTCGGCAAGCCCGAAAACATGGGCGAAACGCTGTATAATATGGCGATCAATGCTATTTTGGCGCGTGATTACAAAACTGCTTGCAACATGCTGCTCACAGCCATACGCATAATGAAAGATCTGGGTCAGAATAAGCTTGAGCTTTGCAATATTTCAAAAATCTACGGTATGATCTCCCTCTGCTATATTAAACTCGGAGTTGAATATAACGCTCAGCTTTACATCAATAAAATGCAGCTGGTGATTTATCACCTTATTTTCCCGGATAAAGAGCCGAGCTTCTTTATGTGGGACGACGATATGTTCTTCTACTACTTCGACAAGGGACTGCTGGTGGGCAAGGACAATTTGTTCCAGGCGCAGGAGCTTTTTGACAGAGCAAAATATCATCTCAAGAGAACCGAGGGCTTATGGTTCTTTGCCTATGAAATGTTTGCCATTGAGCAGGCTGAACTTTATCATGCTCAGGGAAGGCATTTTGAGGCCAACGAAATACTTGAAAACTGTCTTAAATATTGCACCGATAAAGGCTATAAAAATAAGATTGCAAGATTGAATTCAGCTTTGCGCGGCAATCCTTATGAAGAAAAGCATTACAATATCGGTTTGAAAAAGGTGTCGGCTGCTCAGGCTTTGTCTCTTTCCAAACGCGTCGGAGCGGAATTGCAGCTCAGCACAAAGAGCAAGAGCATCAACTTCCTCACCGGCTGGCAGGAATCTATGAACCGCGATGATATTGATACCGGCGAGCTTATCAGATCCTCTATGTACACGCTGGAGAGTCATTATAAGGCTGATAAGATCATATACATGGAAATGAAAAATGATGAGCCGGTGTTGGTTTACAGCGATAAGGATTTCATCCCGAACAGCGATATTCTGCAGGGCATAGCAGATTATTTCGTAAGAACGCCAAATGAATTTGTGACTAACCGATTGGAAAAAACATTTTATGATTACAAAGACATAATTTCACTCTTTGGCATGAATAATATAGTATCGATGATAGGCGTTCCTATCGTCGTTGACGGCAAGTTTCAGAGTGCGCTCATTGCCTACATCGAAATGCATGACAACTTTGCAGGTAATATTTCGTTGTTCCAAAAAGGCGACCTGGTGATATTCAGTGTCGCGTTCCACCAGCTTACCGATGCAATTACACGTCTGAGCACTCAGGAGCATATCAAGGAAATGAATGTTCAGCTTGAGCTAAGCTCTGTCACCGATATGCTGACAGGTCTGTACAACCGTCAGGGATTTGCCAAGACTATTGAAGCTTCTATGGAAAAATACGGCTCTATTCCAAACGTCACTACAACGGTGCTGTATATCGACCTCGATAACTTTAAATTTTACAATGATACATTCGGTCATGCCATAGGTGACGTGCTGCTGGTTTCCTTTGCCGACATATTCAAGCAGATCACCAAAGGCCGCGGTTATGCTATCCGCTACGGCGGCGATGAGTTTGTAATAGTTCTCACCGATTCGAGCGAGGCGGAAGGCGTGGAGATTGCCAAGTCGATATACAAAAAGCTGGATGAAACCGACGGCTTTGCAGATAAGCTGAAAGAAAAAATGGGTTCAAACTTCGTCATAGATCCCAAGAACCGCGTTTCCTGCTCTATTGGTATAGCCACTACGGATCATTTCTCGACAGACAGCATAAACGAGGCTATGAAGCATGCTGATGACGCGCTTTATGTGGTCAAAAAGACAACCAAACATAACTATAAAGTCTGGTCTTCTGACAGTCAATCACTCAGATAGATACCATTTTAAAAAGGGCGGTGTAAGATGAAACGCATAATTAAAAAAATGGCGGAAGCTGTAAATAATTTTATGAAGGCCATCAAGGATGATTCCATAAGTGCATATTCGGCTCAGGCGGCATTTTTCATAATAATCTCGGCTTTTCCTTTGGTAATGCTGCTTCTTACACTGCTTAAATATCTGCCGTATTTCAGCGACGGAACAGCTATGATAGAGTTTGATATGCTGCCCAAGGAGATCAATGTATTTGTAACCGCCATGCTAAATGAGATCATTGAGAAATCCACAGGCGCAGTGCTTTCCGTTACTGCTGTAACGACATTGTGGTCAGCGTCAAAGGGCGTTTATTCCATCATGCAGGGGCTTACCTCCGCCTATTCCATCGAGGAGGAGCGCAGCTATTTCAAAATGCGCTTTCTGTCGGTGGTTTATACAGCCATTCTGGTGGTAATGCTTATAGCCGCACTGGGCTTTCTCGTCTTCGGCAATACGATATATCAGGCTTCGATCACCTATCTGCCGATTGCGGCGGAAAATATCAGAATAATTTCCAGAGGAATAAAGTGGCTGCTGGGCTTCGGCGTGCTGGTGCTTATGTTTGTGCTGCTGTATATTGCCATGCCTAACAGAAAATCTACCGTACTTCAAGAGCTTCCCGGCGCATTAGTAAGCGCGGTGGGGTGGATAGGATTTTCTTACATCTATTCATTTTATATTGATAATTTCAGCAACTACGCAAATGTTTACGGCAGCCTTACCGCAGTTGTTTTGCTTATGCTGTGGCTGTATTTCTGTATGTACATCATGTTGCTGGGGGCAGAGGTGAATGTCGCGTGGAACGGCACATACAGGCGTATAGCTGCAAGGATATTCCGAAACACCAAAAATAAAATCAAAAGAAAAGCAAACTGATTTCCAATAAAAATCTGTCGTGCATCAATTGATGTGCGGCGGATTTTTTTTTGATTACCGCTGTTTTATATAAAAAACTTTTGACCAAACAGTTCAATATCAAAAGACCGCTATATCATTAAAATACCAAAATTTTTCTGTATATAATATCGTTAATTTTCTGTATATTATATATCTTTAGGTGTGGGTATGTATAAATCCACAGATCACTACCTCAAAAGAGCTTTTTGCATTATTGATATAACATACAGAAAAATATATGAGAGAATTTTGTCAAACTTGTGGCTTTTTTTGGTGTCTTATGCTATAATAAAAATGAATTTTTGTGTCTATTCCCAAGGAGGTTATGCTGTATGTTTTCACATGTAGATTGTTTTGCAGGTCCAGGTGGTATCTGCACTGGAATGCATGCTGCTGGACTTGATACCAAAGTGGCAATTGAATATATTAAGAGTTGTGTGGAGACGTACTCTGCGAACCATCCAGAGGTTCATGTTATCCATTCTGACATAAGAAAAGTTTCTGCTGAGCAGATTCTACCATATATTCCAAAGGACGGTGTTGATATTGTAACCTCTGGTATGCCGTGTGAGACATTCTCAACTGCCGGAAATACTTCTCGTTCATTCTACGATGACAGACAGTTTCTGTTCCGTGAAGGAATTCGCAT